>JBOIBD010000031.1:0-19211 GCA_050739415.1 Gammaproteobacteria bacterium
TCGTGACCGGCTTCTACCTGATCTTCGGCGCATTCGGCGGTTTCAAACAAGTACCGCCTTTCGTGAACCTGATGCTGGCGCTCGGCATCATCATGATGCTGCTGTTCGCGCATGTGTACTTCGCAGCCTACCGGCGTTTACGCCATGGTGTGGAAGTCAACGAAGAAGATGCGGTCAAAAAAGCCATGAACCAGATTCGGATCGTCATCCTCATCAATTTGATTCTCGGGCTGATTGTGATTTTCGTGGCGATGATGGGTGCGTTTTCGGTATACGACTGAAAACGACTACAATGCCGTCAAATTGATTTGGTACCAACCATATACACCAGCGTCTCTTTACGCAGCCCCGGCAGCGGCACATGCCGCAAGCGTAGCAACTCCAACACGCCTCGCAGTGTGGTACGGCTCCACCAAAGGTACGGAAACAGCACGCTGCGCTCTCCGAATACAAAACCGGCTCGACGGATCATCGCCAGATATTCCTCTGCGCTGCGCTGCGTTGTGCTTCCATGGGATGACGGAACAGGAAGCGGATGAACCAGGTGTTGATATATTCGCGGGTGGACTCGGCAAACAACAATAAACCGCCGGGTTTCAGGACGCGATAAAACTCCGCAAGTGCCCGCTCCTGATGCACCAGATGATGGAAAGTCTGGTGGCAAAAAATCAGATCCACGCAAGCATCCGGCAGCGGCAGGGCCGAGCAGTCGCCGCACAACAATTCCACCTGCACTCCACGTCGGAGCCCTGCTTGACGGGCGCGCACCACACTATGGACTTCCGCATCCACACCGATCAGGTGTTGAGGATGGAATTTCGCGTCAAGCAAATGAAAGGACCGGCCCTGACCACAACCCGCGTCCAGTATTACCGGATAAGCTTCCCGAGGTTTGCTGATCAGCCCACCTAAATCGTCCAGGCTATACTGAATGACATGTCGTTCCCAGATGTCAGTTCCCAGGAACCAGAAACCGAAACGCGATTCCGGCACGAAATCCCGTCGCGTTGCCGCAGGTTTAATCTCACTCTGCTGCATGCTACCCAACATGGCAAGCTGTCCCCCTTGATTTGCCTACAAGCAAGTTTATCAAACCGGTGACTTACTTCATCCCGCGTGCGGTTTTTACGATTTCATAGGCAACATTGATCTGCTTGGCTTTTTCCTGAGCCAGATTGATCATCGCTTCCGGCAAGCCGCGTGCCACCAGCCGGTCGGGATGGTTCTCCTTCATGAGCCGTCGGTACGCCTGTTTGATTTCCTGATCATTCGCTTCAGGTTGGACGCCTAGCGTCTGGTACGCCGCCGCGGTCCGGTCTGAACGTGATTGCGAGGGTGCTTGACCGCCGCCGCCGAACGTCTGCTGAGCGCGGATAAAGTCCTCGTAACGGTGCAATTCAGCTGGCGGGATACCCAACAGCGCACAGATTCGATTGAAGATCACCTGTTCCGCCGGATGCAATACGCCATCAGCGAATGCTGCTGCCAATTGTATTTGCAGGAACATGCGCAACAATCCGGGATAGGCGCCACATTCGTTGCGGAACTGAACCAGCACGGTGTCCAGTTTGAAATCCGGCTGCTTGCCCTGGTTGAACAACCCGATGGCCGCACGTTGTTGCTCGGCCGTCAGGTTCATCTGTGCCATGATCACTCGGGCGGCGCGGACTTCGTCCTCCGATACCCGGCCGTCGGCTTTTGCGATACATCCCATTACCAGGAACGTAGCGTTGAAGAATGCAGCCTGTGCCTGCGCAGCATGGGCGCCACCCATCCAACCGACATGTACGCGCGCCCGCGTCAAACTGAAGCCAATCAACGCACCCAGGATCGCGCCCAACCGTCCGGCGATTGACCAACCCAGCAACGCGCCGATGATTGCACCCAGCCAACCCATAGGGAACTCGTATTCGGGAAAAGACGCTTATTCTAACCGCTACTCGATATCCGCTGGACAGCCGTTGCGTCGTCGCGGAAGATACGTCTCCTGAATCACGCATCCAGTCATGGACAAACACGCATGCCCGGTCAAACTGCTCCGGTTTTCGAAACCCATCTCAAGAGCTTGCCGCTCATCCATCGCGGCAAGGTGCGCGACATCTACGACGCAGGACCAGAACATCTGCTGATTGTCACTAGCGATCGGCTCTCGGCTTTCGATGTGGTGTTGCCGGATCCGATTCCCGGTAAAGGCGCTGTGCTCACCGGTATCTCACGTTTCTGGTTCGAGCGCACCCGGCACATCATCACCAATCAGCTGACAAACCTTGCAGTCGCGGATGTAGTCAAGGATCCTGCCGAGCAGACACTACTCAAGGATCGCGCCATGGTGGTGCGCAAGCTCAAGGCGCTGCCCATTGAAGCCGTGGTACGCGGTTACCTCATCGGTTCCGGCTGGAAGGAGTACCAGAATACCGGAGCGATCTGCGGCATTCCGTTACCGAAGAACCTCAAGCTTGCTGACAAACTACCACAATCAATTTTTACACCCGCAACCAAAGCCCCAAAAGGCCAGCACGACGAAAATATCTCCTTCGAGGAAACCGCCAAGCTGCTGGGGCAAGCGCTCGCGGAACAGGTGCGCGACAAAGCCATCGCTCTGTACAACTTCGCCTCCGAACATGCGCGCGAGCACGGCATCATCATCGCCGACACCAAGTTCGAATTCGGTGTGGACAAGCACAATCAACTCGTGCTCATTGACGAAGCCCTGACGCCGGATTCCTCGCGTTTCTGGCCGGCGGATACCTACAGGCCCGGCATCAGCCCGCTCAGTTTCGACAAGCAATACGTGCGCGATTATCTGGAAACCCTGGATTGGGACAAGAAAGCTCCGGCACCGCATCTGCCGCCGGAAATCATCGCCAGAACCGCTGAGAAATATCAGGAAGCCTACCGGCGGCTAACCACCTGATTGTGTAGCTTGGGGTGAGCATGGCGAACCCCAACATGGCAGGAGCCCAGTAAAGTGATGCGTACATCAAGAATAGTCGCCACTTGTTTGGCATTGCTGTTGCTTTGTATAGGCTTCAGCGTAAATGCCCAGGCTTCCGAAACCTGTCACACACCCACTCCACAAACGCTGATCGACTGGTACAACAGCACGTATCCGGAAAAACCGCTGCGCTACAGCCGGCAGAATTCAGCGATCTACCATCCCATCTCGATTTTCGAGACTGACTCTCCGCGTCTCCACTGGATCGGTTTGGCGTGGCTGTCGCCGGTGTGGGGTGCGCTGTTTGCCGTGGACTGCGACGGCAAACCGATAGCTGCCGTGTCGGAAGGCGCAGTCGGCAAGATCAGCGCTGGTCCTGTGCTACCCAGGTTGGGACAAACGATCATGTTTGAATACGTGGATTTGGAAACTGTGGAGTGCGTGCACGATTCAATCGGAATCGTTGCGCTCAAGGACGGTGAAATCATTTCGCTATGGAAACACGGATACAGGCAGGGCATGACAGTCGTCGGTCACGCGACAACGTTTCGCGGATTTGTCTCAAGGGATTATAGCGTCAGCTTTGACGCCAGTGGGCAGACTATCCGGATGACTGGTAAGTTTCTGGGCTATCCTTACCTCAAAGACGGATCACAGGCCGCAATGCCGTCTGCCACTAAAGCATTGCCGGAGGAAACCTATCATTGGGACGCACGGATGCTGCGCTATCTGCCGGAAAAGAGCTATGCGCAATCCAAAGCCTGCATCGATCTTAATTGGCCCGGCGCGAAGTAAGTCCACATAATCGTAGGAAAGCAAATAGACTACGGTAAATTAGTTGGATAAACCCACTGGCCTACCCAGGATATCTCACTGAAGAAATACGGGAAATAGACCGCCAGCAGTAAAAACCCCACACCCACAATGATGAATACGATGCGGCTCTTGAAACCGTTGAGATCGGTATAGAACGGCGCGAAACAAATGAACGCAAGAAAAAATGCGATCACGAAATAAAACATCGCGATCAAAAAAGCGCTCCAGGCATTGTGGGGATTCTGCAGAAACGTGGCACAGGCCATGCCTATGGATAAACCCGAGACCACCACGATGGAATCCTTGACGCCCAGGATCAGGCTGGTGAAGAAGCGCGGCACCCGGCCTTTCTCATAGGGGGCGAATGCCAGAAACAGGAATTCGACACCGATCAGAATCATGGATATGGGCGCCAGCACCAGCAGGATGTCGGGGCTGACGGCGCCGGTCATATAATTCTGGAAAGATTGATACGCACCCTGGTGCAGATGCAGCATCATCAAGGAAGCGATGAATCCCAACAGCAGGTTGATACCAAGACTCGACAGGGATTTACCAAGGTCACGGATGATCGAATGATGCAGCAATAGAATTGCTTCGTGAGGTGGCTTCTTTTTCTTGCGGAACATCATGATTCTCCAGAGCTGAATTACTACCGTGACTTGTTGTTGTCGGCAGCCCAACGGCTAATGATTCGTTACAAGGCGCGCACTCCGTCCGTCAACACCGCGGGTCCGGGTTGCAGGATGATGGAGGATTTCGCTTCGTGCAACTCGCCGTCCCTACGCCGAGTCTTTCCTGCCACCCTTTCCGCGCCATTCAATTGCACCAAAGGATACTGGAGCAATGCTCGCGTGCCCATCCGCGATACCGTCCCCATAAGCAATGCCGCCCCGCCTGCAGCTGAGATCCCACAGATTCTTTTTACCCCTGTAGGCGCGCCTCTACTACATGCGCTAGGCTAGGCCACCTTGGCAGGGGCACCCTCAGCGTGGAATTCACAAATACTCGACCAGGCTTCTTCGCACGCCTAAAGCAGCATCATATCTATCGCGTGGCGGTCAGCTACGGCACCGCCATCGCAATCGGAATCCAGGTGGTGGCGCGGGCCTTCCCATACTTTGGCTGGGACGCGGCAGTACCAGCGGTCATCATCATCCTGATCGCCGGCTTTCCGCTCGCGATCGTGCTCGCTTGGCTACTGGTGAAGCCCGCGGACCTCGCACAGCAGACCGTGTGGCAGAAACGGCACTGGAAGTTGGGCGCGATTGTGACGCCAATCGTAATTGCTGCGGTGGTGGTCTCGGGGATTTACGCCTTCAAGTTCAGCGAGCGGCACGAAGCACGGATCGTGACGGAACAACGGGTCGCCGCGCAAGCTGCGGTCCAGGCGCAACCGGCTGTGGCCGCCTTCAATCCGCCTGCCGACACTCTGGTAGTGCTGCCGTTCCGGAACCTGAGCGGTGACCCCAAGCAGCAATACTTCAGCGATGGCATCACTGAGGAGTTGACCGATGCGTTGGGGCAAAATCCTGCGCTCAGGGTAATCGCGTGGGATACCGCGTCGAAATATCGCAACAGCAGTGCATCGGCCAATGACATCGGCAAGGCATTGAACGTCGCCAATATCCTGCACGGCAACATCATGCGCGAAGGCGGCCAAGTGCGAATCGTCGTGGAGCTAATTAACGCCGTCACCGGCTATCAAGTGTGGTCGCACCACTACGACGATACGTTCGCGAAAATCTTCACCGTGCAGGATCAGGTTTCGCAAGCCATCGCCCAGGCGTTGCAGGTGAAGTTCGCGCAGGCCGATCTGCCCGCGGGTAGCACCAAGAACCCCCAAGCCCACGAGCTGGTGCTCAAGGGCCGTGCGCTGTCGGACAAGCAGGACGCAGCGAGCCTTGAGGCTGCGCGCCAGGACTTCGAACAGGCGCTCATCCTCGATCCCGACTACGCCGACGCCCATGCGCATCTTGCAGTCGCGCTGTTCGTCCTGACCGAACGCTCCGACTTGCCGCTCAAGACCATGCTGCCGGTGATCCGCGCGCATGCGCAAAAAGCTCTGGCGCTCGATCCGCGCAATGTCGAAGCGTGGTTGGCCCTGGGTGCCGCGGATGGCAGCGCCGATCCGCCCGACTTCGCCAAGGCGCGCGCGGAATACCGCAAGGCCCTGGCGCTCGACCCCAGCAACGCGGCCGCGCATGGCGATTACGGCAATGCCCTACCGCTCAAGCCCGCACTGGCGCAAGCGCAGGAAGCCACCCTGCTCGATCCCGCCAACGCCGCTGCCTGGAGCAATCTGGCGTTGTACGCTCAGGATCTCGGCGACTGGGCGCAGGAGATCACGGCGGTCGAGGTCCTGCTGCGGCTCGATCCCACCGATGTGGACAGCGCATTTGGCCTCGCCTACGCCTACCAGCAGTTGCACCAGTACGACAAGATGGTGGCGGCTTTCGATCGCGTGCAACCGGCCACGGTGGTAGACAAAGAGCAGGTCGCGGCCGGCAGGCTAACGTATCAGGCGCTCGGCAATCCTACCTTGCGCCCACAGGCACTCACCGCGCTCAAGAACTTGAGCCGCCATCAATCCAATCAGGATGTCGCGGGTAACCTGTTGCAGCTGTATCTTACGCTCGGCCAGAGCGCGCCTGCGCTGCAACTGCTGGAAAGCTCCTGTCCGGGTGATCCCCTCGGCTGCAACGACCTCTCTATCAATCCCGTTTACGCACCACTGCGCACCAATCCGCATTTCCAGCAACTCGCCAAGCAATACACCACCGTGACGCTGGAGTAGCGCGGCGTTCGTGCCGCACGGGCAACGTCGAAGTCATAAGACCAAAACAGCTTGTGAGCCCACGCTCATGCGCACTCCCACAACTTGCGTTAGGCTATGGCCACCTTGGCAGGGGCAACCTGAGCGTGGAATCCACAAATACTCAATCAAGCTTCTTCGCACGCCTAAAGCAACATCATATCTACCGCGTGGCGGTCGGCTACGGCACGGCCATCGCGGTCGGCATCCAGGTGGTGGCGCGGGCCTTCCCGTACTTTGGCTGGGCCGCGGCAGTACCGGCAGTCATCATCATCCTGATCGCCGGCTTTCCGCTCGCGATCGTGCTCGCGTGGCTACTGGTGAAGCCCGCGAATCTCGCGCAGCAAACCGTATGGCAGCAGCGGCACTGGAAGCTCGGCGCGATCGTGATACCGGTGGTGATCGCGGCCGTGGTCATCTCGGGAATCTACGCCTTCAAGTTCAATGAGCGGCACGAAGCCCGGATCGTCGCAGAGCAGGTCGCCCAGCAGGTCGCGGCCCAAGCCAAAACGGTCACGCCCGTCGCTGTTTCCGCCATACCCGCAAAATCCATCGCTGTGCTGCCATTCGACAACCTCAACGTCGACAAGAAGAACGCCTACTTCGTCGCTGGCATGCAGGATCTGATCCTGGCCAAGCTAGCCGACATCGGCGACCTCAAAGTCATCTCACGCACTTCAACTGAACACTACGGCAGCCACCCTGAGAACCTGACCATTGTCGCGCAACAGCTAGGCGTGGCGACGCTGCTCGAGGGCAGCGTGCAGAAGGCTGGCAACCAGGTGCTGATCACTGTGCAGTTGATCGATGCCAAAACCGACGCCCACATCTGGGCGCAGAGCTATCAGCGCACGCTCGAGAACGTGTTCGGCGTTGAAGGCGAGGTCGCAGAGCAGATCGCCACGGCACTCAATACCAAGCTCTCGGCCACGGAAACCCAGCGCCTCGCCACCGCGCTCAGCTCCGATCCGGTCGCCAACGATCTGTATCTGCACGCCGAGTACTTCGCCAACCAGGGCAACATCAACTACGCCACGGCAGCGTGGAAACAAGCGATCGCCTTGTACCGCCAAGCGATCGCAAAAGTCCCGGACTTCGCATTGGCACGCGCGCGTCTGTCCTATAACGAGAGTCAGCTCGCCTGGTTTGGCGGTGGCGGCGAGAACGTCCAGCAACTGCGGGCCGATGCACGCACCCAGGCCGAGCAGGCACTGGCGCTGGCACCGGAACTGGCCGAAGCGTATCTCGCGCTCGGTTCCAGCGACTACTGGGGCCGGGGCGATTACGCCGGTGCGCTCACCGCTTTCACCGCCGCGCTCAAGGTCCGTCCCAACGACGCCGATGCGCTGGCTGCGACAGGCTATGTGCTGCGCCGCCAGGGCCGCTTCGAGGCCGCTATCGTCGCGCTGCAACAGGCGCTCGCACACGATCCGCGCAACAGCGCACTGGCCTTCGAGCTGGCCGCAACCACCATGATGGTCAGTCGCTACGCCGAGGCTGAGGTCGAGTTCCAGCACGCGCTGGCCCTCGATCCGACAAACGCCCGAGCCAGGCTCCAATACTCCAACACCATCCTGTTCGCCAGTGGCGATATTGCACGCGCCTTGGCCGCGGCACAGGGTGACGCTCCACAGTTGCAAGTGCAGCGGGTGAACTTGCTGACCTATCAGCGCAAGTACCAGGAAGCGCTCGCCCTGCTCGCAACCATCCCCGACACGCCCGATAACTTTTCTGCTAGCGCGGGTTCCAAGGCGCTGCAGCAGGCCGATTTGTACCGGCTGGTGGGAGATGCCGCGCGCGCCAAACCGCTGTTCGAGCAGGCACTGCCGCTGGCCCGCGCCCAAGTCAAGGCTCAAACCGGCAGCGACATCGTTGAAAGCCAAGTCTGGGTCAATGTCGCCGACGCTGAGCTGGGCCTCGGTCACACGTCCGCGGGTCTGGCCGCAATCGCCAAGTCGCAGGCGCTTATGAGCAAATCCGGTGATCACTTGTACGGCCCTGGGGTGATGACATCAAACGCGAACCTTTACGCCGAAGCTGGCCGTCCCGACCGCGCGGTACCGCTGATCGCCATGGCACTCGCCAGTCCAGGCAACGGCCTCAACTACTCGCCGGTGCTGCTGTGGCTCGACCCGGCCTGGGATCCGATCCGCAAAGACCCGCGCTTCCAGGCGCTGCTCAATAAATACTCGAGTGACAAGCCGCAGATCCATAGCGGCGGGTGAGTCTTTGACTATTATGACTGGCCTGACGCGCCCACATATCTTTCAAGTGACAAGCCAAAGTTTCCTTGACGGGGGATAATCCAGACATGCCGACGACGGATACCCAGTCAGGCTTCTTTGCGCGCCTGAAGCAACATCACATCTACCGCGTGGCGGTCGGCTACGGCACGGCCATCGCGGTCGGCATTCAGGTGGTGGCGCGGGCTTTCCCGTATCTTGGCTGGGCTGCCGCGGTGCCGGCAGTCGTCATCATTCTGATCGCGGGCTTTCCGGTCGCGATCGTGCTCGCTTGGCTGCTGGTGAAGCCCACCGACCCGCTCAAACAGACCGTCTGGCAAAAGCGGCACTGGAAGCTGGGTGCAATCGTAACGCCAGTGGTAATCACGGCGGTCGTCATCTCGGGGATTTACGCCTTCAAGTTCAGTGAGCAGCACGCAGCGCGCGTGGCCGCCGAGCAAGCGGCAGCGTATGCCGCGAGCCAGGCCAAACCAGCCGCGCCCGCCTTCAATCCACCCGCCGACACTCTGGTGGTGTTGCCCTTTCAGAATCTGAGCGGCGATCCGAAACAACAATACTTCAGCGACGGCATCACCGAGGAACTGACTAACGCGCTCGGCCAGAACTCGGCGCTGCGGGTGATTGCGTGGGACACCGCTTCGAAATATCGCAATAGTGCAGAATCGCCCGCCGCGATCGGCAGGTCACTGGATGCCGCCAACCTTCTGCACGGAAGCATCGAGCGTGAAAACGGCATGGTGCGGGTGATCACCGAACTGGTGGATACCCGTACCGGCCTGCAGCTGTGGTCGGATCACTACGACGACTCACTGGAGAACATCTTTGCTGTGCAGGACAAGATTTCACAGGCAATCGCCGAGGCGCTGCGAGTCAAGTTCGCGAGCCTCAAGCCCGCACCGACGGTCAACCCCGAGGCGCATGATTTGGTATTAAAGGCGAAGCGGTTGCTGCAAACCGCCCAAACCGCTGCGCCGATTGAGCAAGCGCGCAAGCTCTACGAACAGGCCATCGTGCTGGATCCGGATTACGCTGACGCGCATGCCGCGCTGGCACGTGCGTGGCTCGAGCTGACGGAATTCTCCACGCTGCCGCTCGCGCAAGCCTTACCCAAGGTGCGGGAAGAAGCACACAAGGCGCTGGCGCTGGACCTGCACAGCGTGGATGCGCTGGTGGCACTTGCCAATGCCGATGTAGAGGAGGGCCACATCACACAAGCCGAGTCCGAGTTCCAGCGCGCGCTCGAAATCGATCCCAGTAATGCGGTGGCGCATCTTGATTACGGCAATATGCTGCCGCTCAAACAATCTCTGGCGCAGGAACTCGAAGCGGTGCAACTCGACCCCGAGAACGCGGACGCGCAGAACAACCTCGCTGCGGACTATCTGGACCTCGGTGAGTACCCACAGGTACTCGCTCCCGCTCTGGCCTTGATACGGCTGGCACCGCACAGCATCGACAATGCATACACGCTTGCCCTCACCTACTCACTGCTGCACCAGAATGAGGATGCCGTGAAGGCGTTCGATCTAGCTGAACCCGACACCCGGCTCGCCAAGGAACTGGTCGCCACCGGCCGCCTGAGCTATCAATCTTTGCTGGATCCCAAGCTGCGTCCGCAGGCGTTGGCCGCGGTGGACGCACTACGCCGGCGGACCGAACTTGATCCTACTTCCTTGGCCGATGTGCTCCAGCTCTTTCTGGCACTGGGCCGCAACGACGCTGCATTGGACCTGCTGCCGACCTTGTGCGCGGGTCAGCCCATCGGGTGCAACGATCTCAGCATCAATCCCTTGTATGTGCCGCTGCGCGGTGAGCCGCGCTTCGAAAGGCTGGTCAAACGGTACGACACCATATCGAAACCGCAGTGATGGGATGACGTGCCTGCTTCCGCCGCGCCTTACCAGAACCTCACTCCGGACACGATCCTGACGGCGGTCGAAACCACCGGCCGACTCACCGACGGTACCCTGTTGGCGCTCAACAGCTACGAAAACCGCGTGTACCAAGTGGGCATCGAGGATGCCACGCCGGTCATCGCCAAGTTCTATCGTCCCGGCCGCTGGTCGGATGCGGCCATTCTGGAAGAACACGCCTTCCTGAATGAATTGGCGGAAGCGGAACTGCCGGTGGTGGCACCGCTGGCCGATGTTAATGAAAAAACTCTATTGCATCACGCCGGTTATCGCTATGCGCTGTTCCCACGCCAGGGTGGTCGCGCTCCGGATCTGGAACGACCCGAGCAACTGGAATGGTTGGGCCGCTACCTTGGCCGCATCCACGCAATCGGTGCAACGCGAAAATTCGAGCACCGCCTGCACCTGAACACCGATACCTTTGGCCGGGAGCCGCGGGAGTTTATTTTGCAGAGCCGCTTCCTGCCGTCGGAGCTGGCGCCGCGTTACCGGGAAGTGACGGAGATGCTGCTGGCGGGCGTGGACCGCTGTTTCGAACATGCGGGTCAGGTGCGGAACATCCGCCTGCACGGAGATTGTCATGCTGGCAATGTGTTGTGGACCGATGCCGGACCGCATTTCGTGGATTTCGATGACTGCACCACCGGTCCTGCGGTACAGGACCTGTGGATGCTGCTCGCCGGCTCCCGCACGGAGATGGAAATCCAATTCAGCCATGTCGTGGAAGGCTATTGCCAGTTCGCCGACTTCAATCCCATGGAACTTAATCTGGTCGAAGCGCTACGGACGCTACGCATGGTCCATTACGCCGCCTGGATCGCGCGCCGCTGGGATGACCCAGCCTTTCCGCGCGCCTTTCCCTGGTTCGACGCGCCGCGCTACTGGGAGGAACACATCCAGAGCCTGCGTGAACAGCTGCCGTTGCTGGACGAACCGTCCCTGGCCCTCGACCTGTAGCATGCCCGGTGTCATCATAGTGCGCACAGGCACCCTATCCCCAATCCCCACATCAGCCCTCCCGCATGATCCGCCACGCGAGCCTGAGCGACCTCGACGCGCTGGTTCAGCTCGAAACGCGTAATTTCAACAGCGACCATCTGTCGCGACGCAGTTTTCAACATCTGCTCGCCCGCGGCAACGCGATTGTGCTGATAGATGAAGTACTCGGCACTCTGCGCGGTTACGCACTACTGCGTTTTCATGCGCGTTCGCCGCATGCACGACTGTATTCCATCGCCATTGATCACGCGTATCGCGGCCACGGAATCGGCCGCACGCTGTTGGCTGCGGCGGAAGAAATTGCGCACAAGCACGGCGTCATCGGTCTCAGGCTGGAAGTGCGCGAAGACAATCACACCGCAGTCCGGCTGTATGAGAAAGCCGGTTATCGTCTCTTCGGTCGGTATCTGGATTACTACTCGGATCATGCGAACGCGTTACGTATGGAAAAGCACCTGATACAGCCATCTGCAGCCCGCGCAGTACGAGCAAAGCACACACTTCACAGCGCCGCATGAGCAGCGAGCCTCCCCAAGCCCAAACTGCACCCACCCATATCATTGTGGTGGAAAGCTGCGGCGACTGGATACCTGAGTTTCCGCACCACACCATCGTGCTTGCGAAGGATTATCTCTCGCAACACGAATACTTTGGCCACAAAGGTATCAAGGTTGTCAACCTGTGCCGCAGCTATAACTATCTCAGCACCGGCTATTACTGCTCGTTGTTGGCGGAGGCACGTCGCCACAAAGTAGTGCCGAGCGTCAAAACCATCTCGGAACTGAGCCGAAAATCCCTTTACCAACTTGAATCCGGCGACCTCGATATTACGGTGCAGAAACGTCTGCGGCGGCTGGTGCGCGACAGCTACGGCATCAACGTGTTCTTCGGCCAATGCAACGACCCGATGCTGGAAGAAGTGGGCCAACAGGTGTTTAGCATGTTTCCCTGCCCGCTGTTGCGCATCGAATTTGAGCGCGACCAGAAATGGTCCATCAGTCGCATCAAGGCATTTCACCTTAACCAGTTGAGCGACCTTCAGCGCGAGCAGTTCGCCACCGCACTCAACAACTATTTCAGCAAACGTTGGCACACGCCGAGATTGCGCAGTTCGGCGCGTTATGATCTCGCGGTGCTTTACAACTACGCGGACCCGATGGCGCCCTCGGATCAGCGTTTCCTCGCGCGCCTGATGCGTGCCGGCAAGGACCTGGATATCAACGTGGAGGTGATCGAACGCAAGGATTACGTGAAGCTACCGGAATACGATGCGCTTTTCATCCGTGAGACAACGGGTATCGATAACCATACCTACCGTTTTGCCCGCAAGGCCGAGAACGAGGATATGGTGGTGATTGATGATCCTGACTCGATCATGAAGTGCACCAACAAGATTTATCTTGCAGAATTGCTGCGTTCACATCGCATCCCGCGGCCGAGAACCGTGATCGTGACCGAAGATGCGATCGAAGCGCTGCCGGAAAAGATCCCCTTCCCCATCGTGCTCAAGATACCGGACGGTTCGTTCTCGCTCGGTGTATTCAAGGCCGATAACCGTGAAGAGCTCCACACGCTCGCAGAAAAACTGTTCGAGGAGTCGGACCTCATCCTGGCGCAGGAATTCGTCTATACCCAATTTGATTGGCGCATCGGCATCCTCAACCACAAGCCGCTGTTCGCCTGCCAGTACTTCATGTCCAAAAACCACTGGCAGATACTCAAACATGACGGGGGTGGGCGTTTCAAGGACGGCGATTCGCGCACACTGGCGGTGGAAGACGTGCCGAAGGCCGTGATGACTGCCGCATTGCGGGCCGCGAACCTCATCGGCAACGGCCTCTACGGCGTGGATATCAAACAGAATGCCCAGGGCATCTACGTCATCGAGGTCAACGATAACCCAAATATGGAAACCGGTGTGGAGGACGCCATTCTCAAGGATCGCCTATACCAAGCTTTGCTCGGAGAATTTATCACTCGATTAGACAATCGTCGTCCAGCCTGAGATTAGAATGAGTGCTGGGAAGTATTGAGGGGCACCGGTGCTGAGCAGAATCCTCCAGGTCTTCAATAAATATATCTGGCACAGCGACTTGCACTCGATGCCGTGGCACAAGCGTATGCCGATTTTCTGGGTGCGCATGCTGCAGCTCTTGATCCAGGATTTCATGACCGGCGAGATCACCTTGCGCGCCACCGGTCTGGTCTACACCACACTGCTTTCGATCGTGCCGCTGCTGGCTTTCGTGTTCGCCATCCTTAAAGCGCTCGGGATACAGGAAAGCCTCAAACCATTTTTGTTTGAGTTCCTCTCGCCACTCGGTGAAAAGGGCGGAGAGATTTCCATGAAGATCATGCACTTCGTGGACAATGTGAAGGTCGGTCTGCTGGGCACCATCGGCCTATTGGTATTGCTGTATGCGGTGATATCACTGGTGCAGAAAGTCGAATCTGGACTGAATTACATCTGGAGGGTGCGCGAAGAGATAACACTTAGCGAACGCTTTAGCCATTATCTGGGTGTGCTGGTCATCGGACCGGTGCTGCTGGTGTCGGCACTGGCAATCACCGCCACCATTAATAGTCCCAGCATGACCCAACACATCCTGCAAATCATTCCCTTGGGGCATCTGGTGGTAATCGGAATCAAGCTGCTGCCGTATTTGCTGGTGATAATCGCATTCACCTTCACCTACGCGTTCGTGCCTCATACCCACGTGCAGTTTCGCGCGGCCCTGGCAGGCGGCGTCTTCGCCGGCGTGTTGTGGCAATTCGCCAGTTGGGCGTTCGCTGCGCTGACCGTATCCTCCACGCGCCTCACCATCGTCTATTCAGGCTTCGCCATACTGGTGATGTTCATGGCGTGGGTGTATCTGTGTTGGCTGATCCTGTTCGTGGGCGCACAAGTCGCGTTCTATGTGCAGAACCCGGAATTGGTACGCCACGGCCATGGTCACGAGGATGTGGGCGGACGCACGCTTGAACGTTTGGCGTTACACGTCATGTATCTCATCGGCCGCTGCTACCACGACAACAAACAGCCGTGGTCTCGGGAAGATCTGGCACGCCGCCTGCGCGTACCCACCGACACTATCCTGGATGTGCTCGGACGGCTGCGTGAGACTGGTCTGGTGATGTTGGTATCCGGAGGCGTACGGCGTTACGTTCCTGCCCGCGACATGGGCACCATCAAGCTGCTCGATATCATCAACGCCATGCGCCTCAATCCGCCCGGTGCCGAAGATTTGGGGCGCTACCTGAATGCAGTTGGTTCCGTAGACGAGGTTATGAACAAACTCGACCACGCCATTGAAGGTGTTCTTGGTGATACCACTCTGCGTTCATTGGTGGAACAGCAGGCGGTAGTGGACATTGCAGATCTGCGGCGTGCGTGACTGTTTTTAGTGTGGCCTACGGCCACGTAATTTATAGCGGGGTTCCCGCGGTCGCTCCCGGCCATACCTCTAATGTTGCACGGCCTTTGGCCGTAGTTTTTCAAAATAGCGGGCTTCCGCGCCCGCACGGCAGATCCCTTTCTTTGAACGCGCAAAGAAAGGGATGAAAGAAACGCGCGCCCAGGACGCTGCCGCTTCGCGGTTCCCTATGCGCTTCCCTCGTTCGGGGCTTCGCAGACGGCACATCCTTGTGCCGCTGCGAAGGCTCGCCATCCATGGCTTCGCCCGCCACGCGGCCCAATCCTCACTCAGTCCAGTGCTTGGCAGCGTCCAGGGGGGGTCAAGAAAAGAAGAATGCTTGCGCACTTGAGCATCCGCATAGTGACAAGCAACATGGACATCTTTTTATTGAGCGGAGTCGCACGGCACGCGCCTAAGTAAATTATTTGAATGGCAGGGCTGAAGAAACCGATATAGTAAAGTAACAAATGCAGCGTGTGGCATTTAACTCGGAATATGGAGCCTGGTAACGCTCTTGAATGTTTCTTTTGGTTACTTTCCTTTGCGCCAAAAAAAAGTAACCTGCAGTAGGGGCGCGGAAGCCCCGTCTCTTGATAGATTTATGGCAGCGGGCCATTCAGGGAACAAAATCAGACCCGCTGGAACACCTCATCTACTGTTATCTGCTCCATACAATTAATCTGTTCCTGTGGCCGCTCGTGCTTGGATCCATGATCGCGTTCAATCCTCGAATATAGGATCTCAGCTTTATCGGTGAGGGGCGGCGTGTAATCCGGTGAGGAAGAACCGTAGATCGCGACCAGTTTTATGCCCACGGCGGCGGCGATGTGCATCAAGCCCGAATCATTGGTGACAGCGGTTTCTGCCAGCGCCAATAAATCCACCACATCTTCCAACCGGGTACTACCGCACAGATTCACAATCCGAGTGCCGGCAATCTCCGTGACCGCCTCCCCCAGGGACTGCTCCTTCACCGAGCCGAACACCCACACCTGCTTGCCGGAAGCCAGTAGCTTCTTTGCCAGTTCTGCATAACGCTCCACCGGCCAACGTTTCCCAGGACCCTCCGCACCCGGCATCAAGGCGACGATGGGCGAAGCCGTATTCAGGGCCAGATTGTTCAGCAGAGCGCGTTGATTTTCCACGTCCACTCGTAACTGCGGTTTGGGAATAGGAGACGGTGGCAGCGGCGCATCGCGCTCAAATCCCAACGTCACGAAACGCTGGACCGTCTGGGTAAGGATGCTTTTATCCAGTCGCCGCATGTCGTTGATGAGACCATAGCGCCACTCGGCACGATAACCAGTGCGTTTGGGAACGCCGGCAAAAAAAGGCACCAACGCGGATTTCCAGGAACGCGGCAATATGATTGCTTGGTGGTAACGCCCGCTTAGCAGATGCCCCAGACGCCGGCGCGCACCGAAACCGAATTCTCCGTGACCCAACGGCATGATGATGCTGGTGTTCACTTCCAGCATGCGCGCCAACACCGGCTTCGACCAGGCCGGCGCCAGCACATCTATTTCTGAATCAGGGAAACGTTGCTTGAGGGTGATGAGCAGGCTCTGGGCCATCACCATATCGCCAATCCAGGCAGGGCCGACGATGAGAATACGGGAAGGAGTGCTGCGTGCTGAGTGCTGCGTACTGTTCAAACTTCAGCCTTTACCGGAGTTCAACCATTCCATGTATTTCTGAACACCCTGCTCCACCGTCATGAACCGGTGCTCGCAGCCGGCGGCGCGCAGCACGCTCATGTTAGCTTCAGTGAAACTCTGGTAACGGCCCTGAAGATCCTCGGGGAAGGCTATGTACTCAATCTTGCCTTTGCCGTGATACTTGATCACTGCGTTGGCCACATCATTGAACGTCTGGCTGTGGCCGGTGCCCAGATTAAAGATGCCCGAGGTCTTGGGATGATCCAGCGCCCACAGGTTCACGGCACATACATCATCTACATGGATGAAATCGCGGCGCTGTTCGCCGTCGGCATAACCGCCACTGCCCTCGAACAACTTGCACTTGCCGGTAGCCAGGATCTCGTTGTTGAAATGGAAAGCGGTGCTGGCCATCTTGCCTTTGTGCTGTTCACGCGGGCCGTACACGTTGAAATAGCGGAAGCCCACTACATGGCTTTTGGGTGCGGTCTTGAGGCGCCTGCGCACGTATTGGTCAAACAGGAATTTGGAATACCCATACATATTGAGTGGGGCTTCGTACTGCCGTTCTTCCTTGAACACCTTGCCGACGCCATACACAGCGGCCGATGAGGCATACATGAACGGGATTTTGTGCTTGAGGCAATGCTCCAACAACGCCTTTGAGTAGTCGTAGTTCACCGACATCATGTACTGGCCATCCCACTCAGTGGTATCGGAACAGGCGCCGTTATGGAACACCGCCTCGATGGGGCCCAGCGAACTGCCGCCGGTGAGTTGCTGCAGGAAAGTATCCTTGTCGCAGTAGTCGGCGACCTCCGCCTCCACCATATTCACGAACTTGGAACCGTCCTTGAGGTCATCCACCACCAGGATGTCGGTGTGACCGCGCCGGTTGAGCGCCAAAAGCAGGTTGCTGCCTACGAAACCCGCACCACCGGTAACGATAATCATGATTGTTTTCTCTGAGAATAGATGACCATGTATTTATAGAATACGCCGTTGGCCTCGGACACCGAGATCAGCAGCCCGCGCCAGCCATCCAACAAGCCGAGCCGCAGGAAATACGCACGAATGAAGGCCCAGATGGTCTTGAGGAAAATGATGCCCGGCGGATACGTGCGGGTGGACTCCCCGGCCTTGAGCATGGTGTAGCGGTGCATTTTCACCAGGAAATCCCCGGCATCACGCATGCCGGTGTGCTGCAGGGCGCCGACCAACTGCACGGCCTGTTCGCCGCTTTTCAATCCCACTTTCTCATGCACGGCTGCATCCGTGAATTGGTGGGTCTGACGATTGTATATCCGGGTGAGCCACTGACCGCCCCAACCGCCATGACGCACGCGTCTGCCCAGCAGGTAATTCTGGCGCTTCACCGCATACACCTGTTCCGGTTTATCCAACGCGAGTCCGGCCACGCTTGCGGCCAGGCCCGGTTCCACCACTTCGTCCGCGTCCAGCGAGAATATCCAGTCGTGGCGTGCCAGCGCAGCCGCGATGTTGCGGGTCGGACCGAAGCCGCTGAACGTACCTTTGCAGATTCTCACGTTCAGGTAATGCGCGGCAATCGTCAGCGTGTCGTCGCTGGAACCATTGTCATACACCAGCACTTCGTCAAACTCGCGCACGCTGTCCAAAGTCGCGGCAAGTGTGGCAGCGGCATCGCGGACCATGAGTACGACAGAGATGCGGGCAAGTGCTGAAGTCATGCAGATCCCCGCGATATAGCGTGTTCAATCAGCCAGTGTATAGACGGCGCTGCAATATGGACATTCCACCTCGCCGGTGGCCTCGATGGCGAGGAACACCCGCGGATGTGAATTCCACAGACTCATACCATCCATTGGGCAATGCAGCGGCAAATCCTTGCGTGTCACTTCGTAGTGACGTTTGGCATTGGGGGTTTGCAGACCTTCCTGCAAAGCGGCGGCTTTAGCCACGATCGTACCTCTACAATTTCAAAGGGTGGTGATTATACCAAGCCTCTACGTCTCGTCGGCGTGCGAAAGACCGATGGTCGTACCCCAAAGTTCCCGCACCTGACTGCGCTGCGGCTCGGCTTCGTTTTCCGGGATGCGCGCGGTCCGGCCTTCCAGGCTGCGACGATGTACGATCTGGCGGAAGCTGCGGTAGGTATCCGCCAGGAACGTGCCCCGCTCGTTCGTGAGCACGCCGGTAGCCACCAGCCCTTCCAGATTGCGGATGTTATCGGTCCAGTCCAGCAACGCCGGATGCGTGGCTGCATTCGCCAGCACCCAGTACTGCACCAGGAACTCGATGTCCGTAAGACCGCCGACGTCCAGCTTGAGATCGAAGCCTTCGCCGGCCTGTACATGCTCCTTGAGCATGCGTTCGCGCATTTCGGCCACCTCATGCTTGAGCACTTGCGCTTCGCGATGCCTGCCGAGTATTTCAC
>JBOIBD010000032.1:0-18880 GCA_050739415.1 Gammaproteobacteria bacterium
TATCGCGCGCTGTCGCGCGCGGAGATAGACCGCCTCGAAACACGCGCGGTCTGTGCGCTGTTGGAACACCTGGATGTCAAATCAGGTGACACCCAGGCGTCAGAAATATGGGATGAACTGCCGCGACGTCTACGCGGTGACATCAGCATGGCACGCGCCTACGTGCAGACACTCATCAAGCTCGGTGATTACAAGACTGCGGAAAGCATCGCCCGTGACGCGCTCAAATCCAACTGGGACGAGGAACTGATACTGCTTTACGGTCAGACACGCGCGGACGATCCCATCCGGCAACTGTCGCGGGTCGAAGAATGGCTGGCGCAAAAAGGTGAAAGCGCCGCATTGCTGCTCACCGCCGGGCGCCTGTGTGTGGTGGCGAAACTATGGGGCAAGGCGCGCAGCTACCTGGAATCCAGCATCGTGCTGGGCGCCCGGCCCGAAGCCTACGAAGAGCTGGGCAGATTGCTCAAAACCCTGGGCGAACCAGAGCACGCTATGCAGGCATTCAGCGATGGACTGGCATTGTCGCTGGGCCAGAAGATCAAGACTTTCAAACCGGGCAAACTGAGGCTGCAGCGCATGCGCGGTTGAGGGCAGACATCATTACTTCGCATTTCACATTACCATTGATTTCCGTTTTACTTAAAAACGAATTTGCTGACGCTGACCGGTAATACATTTTCTTGACCCTAATTATGCAAATCCCTGAAATCCTCGTCATCGAATCCCAGCACCGGCCCGGCAATCTTGGCCGCATCCTCACCGCCATCGGTGAGTGCGGCATCATGATTGACCACATCACCCTGGTGCGCCGCGCCCAGGACCAGAGTGTCTGGGAAATCACCGTGGAAATGGATGAAACCACACGCAAGCTGTTGCACGAGCGTCTCGCGACATTGCCGTATGGAAAGTTGCTGGGTCATTCCGATAGGGTCTTTGACCGCCATCGCGGCGGCAAGATTGAAACCATCTCGAAAGTGCCGTTGGATTCCATCCAACAATTGCGTGATGTCTATACGCCCGGTGTCGCGCGCGTGTGCCTTGAAATCCAGCAACACCCCGAAGAAGTCTGGGACTACACCAACTTTGGCAACACCGTGGGCATCATTACCAACGGTACCGCGATTCTCGGGCTCGGCAATATCGGCGCCACTCCTGGTCTGCCGGTGATGGAAGGCAAAGCCATGATCTATGCCAAGTTCGTGGGCATTTCTGGAGTGCCCATCCTGCTGAATGATACCGATCCTAAAAAAATCATCGCCGCAGTTCTGGCCATCGAATCCTCATTTGGAGCCATTCATCTGGAAGATATCGCCGCACCGGCCTGTTTCGAGATCGAGGAAACCCTGGTGCGCACGCTCAACAAGCCGGTGATGCAGGACGATCAGCACGGCACTGCGGTGGTGGCTCTGGCGGCTTTGCTCAGTGCCACGCGGCGGGTGGACCGAGATCTCAAAACCTCGGTTGTTGGTCAGATCGGCTTGGGCGCGGCCGGTATCGGCATTAGTCGGTTATTGCTGCACTACGGCATCAAACAATTATTCGGCGCTGATTTGCGCGACGAGGCGCTCACGCGCCTGGAGCGTATGGGCGGTCAACGTGCGAGCCTCGCCGGCTTGATGCAAAAAGCGGATGTCGTCATCGCCACCACCGGTGTCAAGGGACTTATCAAGCCGGAGATGGTGCGCAAAGGTCAGCTTATTTTCGCACTCTCGAATCCGGAAGCAGAGATCGAACCGCGACTCGCGCTGGAACACGGCGCGGCTTTCGCCACGGATGGCCGCAGCGTCAACAATGCCCTGGGATTCCCCGCCTTGTTCCGTGGCGCGCTGGATGCGCGCGCGAAACGTTTTACCGATGCGATGTATTTGGCCGCCGCGAACAAATTATCGGAACTCGCGCCGCCGGATGAACTGCTGCCGCATGTACTCGATAAATCCGTGCACATAGTGGTGGCGGAAGCAGTAAAGACTGCGGCACTGGAACCCTGACCATCGGGGTTACGGGACGAACCCTGAATCGGGGCATCCCAGATTTTATGATTTACACCTACAACACCATGGGGTAATTCATGTACGGATACACGAACAGAGATTCAAAAGCAGATCTGCGATTTGTGCTGCTCTGGACACTTCTGAGTCTGGTGGCGCTGATCACATGCCTGGCAGGTAATGCTCGCGCGGATACCCTGTCCGATTTACGCACCACATTGAAAGGACTCGATGCACAGACCGCCATCAAAGGCACGCTGGATGTGCAATCCACCATGACGGGTGGCGGATCGGATTCAAGCAACCCACGTTCTGGACATCTACAACTGGCTATCCAGGCCGGTGATGGCCTGAGCCTCCAATTGTCTCCGGCGCTATTGCAACAAATCGGTGCTGAACAAGCGGCCCACGCCGCCGATCCTGACCATCCCACACCCACTGCCGACCTGTTGAACAGCATCGGCCCCATGCAAATCGAACACCTGGTGTCGGCGGCTCCCGCATTGTTGCATACGCTGGAAGGTGCCAGTTCGCCGGTGATCAAATCGACGGTGCTGGAAGGCGAACCGGTCCAGGAACTCAGCCTGGATCTGCCACTGCAGGCTTCGAAGAAAGAGAAATCCAGCGTCAAGGATTATCAAGACAAGCTGGTGCTGTGGATTACTTCGAAAGGTATCCCACAGGCGTACCAGGAAACGGCGCATGCGAAGTTTTGCAAGTTTTTCCTGTGCGTGACGGTGGACGA
Source organism: Gammaproteobacteria bacterium (assembly GCA_050739415.1). Classification (GTDB taxonomy): domain Bacteria; phylum Pseudomonadota; class Gammaproteobacteria; order Natronospirales; family REEB76; genus REEB76. Next base: position 2,737 of record JBOIBD010000032.1, read on the forward strand.
TTTGCACAGCGGCTGGTTGCAGGTAATTGACGGGCGCTTGGTGACCATGAAGCTGACCCGGGAACAAAAACAATCAGGCTTGGGGCAGGATTCCGACACACACACCGTTTACAACCTGCAATTGCAGTAATTCTGCCAGGAGTGAGCTGCGCCGGAACTAATGTGTTTTTAACACACTTGTTTCCAAACCTCGAACTAGCAGCTGAACTAATCAGAACCTCACTTTATTAGCAATTCGCTCGCCAACGGTTTTGTCAACGTTGTGCCAGTACTTCAATGCTCGCTCCAGGACCGGTTTGGAAACTCCGGCCTTGAGGTGGCCGACAACGTTATTCACCAACCGCTCGCGCGCTGCATCATCCATCACCTCGCGCACCAACGTGCCAGCCTGGCCCCAGTCGTCGTCGTCCTTGCGTAGCGTGTAGGCCTTGCGCACCATGTCACCGTCGGCGTACCAGAGGCCCGCTTCGTCGGTGAGCGAAGGATCGGCTTTCGGTCCGCCGTAGGAGTTCGGTGCATACACCGGATCGGAAACGTTGATTGTGCGTCCTGCACCATCCTTGCTGTAACAGTGCACGGGACACTTCGGCCGGTTGACCGGGATTTCCTTGTAATTGACGCCTAGGCGTGCGCGGTGGGCATCGGCGTAAGCAAAGCCTCGGCCAAGCAGCATCTTGTCGGGAGATAGTCCAATACCGCGCACCAGGTTGTTCGGCTCGAACGCAGCTTGTTCTATCTCGGTGTGATAGTCGGTAGGATTACGATCCAGTGTTAGCTTGCCGACCTCAATCAACGGGTAATCCTTGTGTGGCCACACCTTGGTTAGATCGAACGGGTTGAACCGGTAGGTCTTGGCATCCTTGAACGGCATGATCTGCATCTTTAGCGTCCAGCTTGGGTGGTTGCCCTGCTTGATCGATTCATACAAATCGCGCCGGTGATAGTCGGCATCCACGCCAGCCAGCCGATCGGCTTCATCCTGGGTCAGGCACTCGATTCCCTGGTCAGTTTTGAAGTGGTATTTGACCCAGAACTTCTCGCCTTTGGCATTGACCCACATGTAAGTGTGGCTCGAAAAGCCATCCATGTGACGCCAGGTCTTGGGAATACCGCGATCTCCCATCAACCAGGTCACTTGGTGAGCAGACTCCGGTGACAACGTCCAAAAGTCCCACTGCATGTCGTGATCGCGCAGGCCGTTGTCGGCGCGACGTTTTTGCGAGCGAATGAAATGCTGGAACTTGATCGGATCGCGTAGAAAAAACACCGGCGTGTTGTTGCCGACCATGTCGTAGTTGCCATCGCTGGTGTAGAACTTCAGCGAAAACCCACGCGGATCGCGCCATGTGTCAGGGCTGCCGCGCTCGCCGGCGACAGTGGAAAAGCGTGCCAATATTTCGGTATTCGTACCGGGCTGGAACACCGCTGCGCGAGTATATTGGCTGACATCCTTCGTCACCTGGAAATGCCCGAAGGCGCCGCCGCCCTTGGCGTGCGGTTGCCGCTCGGGGATCCGTTCGCGATTGAAGTTTGCCATCTGCTCAATCAGGTAATGATCATGCAACACGATTGGGCCATCCGGACCGATGCTGAGTGAATGTTCGTCGCTGGCGACCGGAATCCCGGCGTCAGTGGTGGTGGGTTGCGTGTTCTTGCTCATGAGTTTACCTCCTGCAGACGTTCCATCAGGAACATGGTATAACATTCATAACGTCGTTACTTTAATTTATCAAATAAACTATCTATAGATGTGACATAGATTATTTCCATAAGCCGTCTGGCTAATTTATTAGTCGATAATTTTCCCAAAGATACAATACTAATTCAGACCAAATTCAGTAACCCAAGTTCAGCCGCCGATACACAAACGCCAGCAGCCACAACGGGCCGATAAGTAGAAACTGGATGTCCTTGAAGAAAGACGGCTTTCTGCCTTCGACTTTGTGGCCAATAAACTGCCCAATCCAGGCAATTACGAATACGATCACCGATAGCAACCACATAGAGATGGGTAACTGGCTCGCGCCATAGATGATGGCAATCATGATGATGGACACGGCCGTCATACCCAGTGCCAACCGCCAAGCGAGCAGGTAATAATCGATAAGCGCCAAAATCAGGAACAATACGCCCCAATTAAGCAGCGGCGAAACATCTGCGAAAGTACGCGGCACAGGGATGGACCAAAGCAACCCGATAAGAGACAGCATGATCAGCGGCACACAGAACCAATGAATGGTTTTGTTCACCGGATTGTGGTGGCTTTCGCCATATTCATCCAACCAGCTTTGTATTGTGCGCATGTTGCATCTTAGAATGGTGGTAGGGTTCGACTCAAAGCGGAAATGATTATGGGCGTGCTGCGTTTCATTGCCAACTTGAAGTTCCTGTCGGAGACCCGGCGGCTAGAGCTCTACCCACCGTTCTTCAAAATGCACGTCAAGGTAGTGGAAATGCGTGACAACTGGCGGCATGTGCGCCTGCGGCTGCCACTGACGGCGTTCTCGCGCAATCTGTCCGGCGATATGTTCGGCGGCTGGCAGGCGGCGCTCGCTGATCCCATCGCCGCGCTGTCCTGCGCCCGGGTATTCCCGGGTTATTCAGTGTGGACACGTGCCATGAGTCTGGATTACAGGAATGGCGGACGCACCGACCTGGAATTGCGCTTTGATATGGATCCCAGTCAGGAGATCGCTATCCGTGCTGAATTGTCCGCCAACGGTCGTGCGACGCCCACATTCGAATATGGTTATTTCCTAACCGATGATACTTTATGCACGCTGGTGCAAAACACGGTAGCGATTCGTCCCAAGGGTTACGTGAAATCTGAACCGGAGCAGTTGGATCTGAACAAAGTCTGAATGGTCACATACTGACCATGCAACCCATATCAAATCTCAATCAGACCGTCAGAGAGTTCATTCGCATCGTTGGGGTCCGGCGGATAGTGCTTGGCCATGGCGACGCCGCAGGCGCCGATGGCCGTGACGAAACCATCCACGACCTGTCCCTTGCGCACCTGCTCGACGAAGGCTTTGATTATTCCCTGCCAATGGGATTCACCGAGTTTTTCGTGGATGCCCTTGTCGGCCACGATTTCCACGTAGTGTTCCGCCAGCGACACGAAGATCAGCACGCCGGAATGATCGCTGGTCATGTGCACACCCTGGAGGTAGAACTCCGCCTTGGCAAGACGGCTGGCGCGCGAGTGCTTCACGTGTCGCGGTACCAAGTGCAGGTGCAGCTCCGGCACGAACAGGAACAACAGCGCCAGCACGATGAACAGCAGCAATTGGATCTGATAAATGTGGACCCAGGAAAGCGGAGTGGATAGCAAATATAAAATCCCAGGCAGGATGAGCGCTGCAATCGCCGCCCACATAAGTGGCAGGAATATGTAGTGGTCGCTGGTGCGTGCCACCACCGCCACGAATTCCCCGCTGGTATTTTTCTCCGCCGCGTGAATCGCAGCGGTGATGCGGGATTTGTCCTGATCGCTAAATCGGATCATAGGCATTAACTCTTGCTGTTGTAAAAATTGCAGATTTTGCTTTCTGGCAAGGCGAAAGACGGCGAATAAGCGGAGTGGACACGACAGGATGTGAGCGATGTACATGGATGTACAAGTGCCGCGGAAGGCAGGATGCCGGGAGCGACCATTGCGAGCCGGCTTTTAACACCGCCAGAAAGCAAAAGATGCATTTTTACCACCCGCCGGACGCACCGCCTCCGCCGAAGGATCCGCCCCCGCCTGAAAATCCGCCGAAGCCGCCGCCACCAAAACCACCACCGCCCATTCCACCGCTTAACATTCCCAGCGCCAGCCAGCCGAGCCAACCCATACCACCGCTGGGTCTGCCCGGACCACCGCGACCACCTCTGGAAAAGATCGCACGGATCAGCGGTACAAGCGCGAATGCAATGATCAGGAGCATGAGGAAGCCGGTACCGGAGCGGTTGCGCACTCTCGATTGCTGCACGGCCTGTTGTCGATCGCCCAATACGATGAGTATGGCTTGAGTCCCAGCAACGATGCCGCCGGCAAAATCGCCTTGCTTGAATCGCGGAGTGATGATGTTGTGGATGATATTGAAACTCTGGGCGTCGGTGAGCGTACCCTCCAAACCATAGCCGACTTCGATGCGCATCTGTTTCTCGCCTGCATCCACGATCAGCAGTGCGCCATTGTTTTTGCCTTTCTGGCCGATGCCCCAATGGCGCCCAAGCTGGTAGCCATACATGTCAATCGGGTAGCCATTGAGCGTCGGCAGCGTGACTACCACCAACTGCGTGCCGCTGCGGCTGGCATACGCTGCGAGTTGCTGTGATAGTGAGTTAAACGTACTTGCAGGCAGAAGGTGTGCGGTATCCACCACCGGGCCGCTGAGCGCCGGAAACGGCGGCATACCGGCGTCGAGCGCATTGGCTCCTAAAGCACTTCCCGCAAACAGTGCGATCAAGCTCCCCGTCGCGGCGGCAAACCAAAAACACCGTATGCTTTTCAGCCAGCCGTTAATAACCTTCTCCTCACTCCTCACCCCTCACCACTCGCTTCTTCAATGACAGCAAGCAGCCATAGCAATGCCGCAGGCTCGGACCAGAATGGAACCTCACGGCGTACCGGAAAAGTTGACTTTGGGAGGCTGTTGCGCCTGCTCCGAGATGGTGAAATTCTGCACCGGCTGATAGCTGCCGTAGAACATCGAGTGGTACCAGCGGCCCGGAATCGTGGTGAGTTCCGTATCGTATTGCTGTACCGCCAGAATGTAGTCGCGACGTGCCACGGCAATGCGGTTCTCAGTACCTTCCAGTTGTGATTGCAGCGCCAGGAAATTTTCATTGGCCTTAAGATTCGGATAATTCTCCGTCACCATCATAAGGCGTGATAGCGCACCGCTGAGTGTCGCCTGGTTCTGCTCGAACTGATGGAACGCCTGCGGGTTGGTGAGGACATTCGCGGGAATCTGCGTCTGCGTGACCTTGGCGCGGGCATTGGTCACGGCTTCCATCACGCTCGCTTCATGAGTCGCATAACCTTTCACCGTGGCCACCAGATTCGGCACCAAATCGGTGCGACGCTGGTATTCATTGAGCACCTGGCTCCAAGCAGCAGTCACCTGCTGTTTGTAGGCAGGGATGTTGTTGATGCCACAGCCGGAGAGCAGCAACACGGTGCTGAAAACGGCGGCCAAGGCCACTGATTTTTGGACGGGACGTGGGTCTGACATGTCTTCTCCCTGAAGGGGGATTGGGAATGGGCGCAATGATAACACCCGCCCGGGATCAGCCGTGCCGAATGGCTGATGACGGGACGCAGGTAAGCTAATATGGTCAACAAAGGGGTTTTCAACAGGCTCGATAACGGCAAACACAATAGGCAAAGAAGATGGCCCGGCAAAAACGTATCGTGATCCTGGTGCACGGCTGGAGCGTGCGCAATACCGACACGTACGGTGGCCTGCCGGAGCGGTTGAAGCTGGAAGCGCGTCGTTCAACCAATCTCGACATTGATGTCCGGAATATCTGGTTATCGGAATACATCAGCTTCCACAACGAAGTCACCATCCCCGACATCGCCCGCGCATTTCAAGCGGCGCTCGAGCGGGAAGTGGGTGACGCTTTGAAGCAGGGTCGGCAGATTGCCTGCATTACCCATTCCACCGGTGCCCCGGTCATCCGTGCCTGGCTGCATCATTTCTATATAAGCTCCGGCAAAAAGAATCCGCCCCTGAGCCACCTCATCATGCTGGCACCGGCCAATTTTGGTTCTGCGCTGGTGCAACTGGGCCTCTCCAAACTCTCGCGTCTCAAGGCTTGGTTTGAGGGTGTGGACGTGGGTACCGGCGTACTGGATTGGATAGAGCTTGGCAGTCCACAGAGCTTGACGATAAACATGGATTGGTTAAAACAAGGTGCGGCGTATATCGGTCCAAAGGGTCTCTTTCCGTTCGTGCTCACGGGAGAATCCCACGATCCGAAACTTTACGATTTCGTCAACAGTTACACCGCGGAAATCGGTTCTGATGGTGTGATTCGCGTCGCGGCAGCGAATCTGAATTACACCTATGTGCGCCTCATACAGATGGTTCCGGTTGCAGACAAGAAAGCCAAACTCGGGTTCAGTGCGCCCTTATTGCAAGCCGATCCGCCGGAAATCTCGCCGGCCGTACCCATGGCGGTGATCCCCGGCGTGTGTCATTCCGATGTGCGCATGGGAATCATGCGCAGCATTCCCGCCGAAGCCACACCCAATGCCACTGTCACCGCCATCTTGCAATGCCTGCGCGTGAACACTCTCAAAAAATACGCCGTCTTGTTCGATAGCTTCCGCGTACAAACCGCCGACGTACAACAACAGGAACGCGTGGAAGACCGCAGCGGCCTCGGCCCCTTCGATCATCAGGTGATCGTGGACCCCTGTTCCATGCTGATATTCCGCGCGCGTGACGACCAGGGAAACACGCTCAAGGATTTCGACATCATTCTCACCGCGGGCAAGGACAACAACCCGAATGGTCTGCCGCCAGGCTTTTTCATTGATCGGCAGCGCAATCATATCGAGCCCGGCACCGTCACGTATTACATCAACTACGCACGCATGATGGGCAGTCCGGCTGTAACCTACAAAGGCAAACAACTGCGTCCGGCCTTGCAAGCCTGCGACTGCCTTGGTTTGCACGTGATCCCCTATCCACAAGATGGTTTCGTGCTGTATCAACCGGCTACGCTCACGGCTTCGGCAGAGAATCTCAGAAACTTCATCAAGCCGAATCAGACCACGATCGTCGACATCGTCATGCAGCGCATCGTGCGTGAAGGTGTGTATCGTCTGACACGCGAAGCCTCGCCGGTGGATTTCACCAAACAGCCACCGGGAATGCCCATTACCTGATAACGGGAGCAACTTTTATGGTCAGACATCCGATTATTTTCGCAGCTTTGCTGTCACTCGCTACATTCATTCAGGCATCCACCGTTCTAGCGGCGCGGCCTTTGACCGAATCTGTGGAACTCAATGGGCACCGCTTCACGGTTGAACTCGCAACCACCGACGCAACGCGTGAACGTGGCCTCATGTTCCGCACGCACATGGCAGCAGATCACGGCATGCTGTTTGTGTTTACCAATGCCGAACCCCGGATTTTCTGGATGAAAAATACGCTGATTCCACTGGATATCCTGTACTTCGACGCACAGCGCCGGCTCATCAACGTGTCGGCGGACACCCCACCCTGCAAGGCGGATCCCTGCCCAACCTATCCCAGCACGGCGCTGGCAAAATACGTGTTGGAGCTCAACGCCGGGATTGCCGGAAAACTGGGGGCAAAAGCCGGAGACGAGCTCAAGATTCCTTGATCCCGGGTTTTCCCACAGCAGTCTTTCTTGCCAGCAAAATGCCAAGGAGCGGGCGCAGCAGCATATAAATGAGTATGGCTGTGATTCCACCCAGAATCAGCCAGGCCACGAGTCCGTGCAGGGTGTAACCCCACAACATATTCAAGGTGTGCCAGAAATTTTCATGCAACAGCGCGGTCAGTTGTGAAAATGAGAACGGCAAGGGCGGCTGACGAAATAGCCATTGGCCTGCCTGGATGAACGGAATCAGAAGCAACAATTGCAACGGGTACACAAGGTAGTTCACCACCTGGATCAGCGGCAGATTCACGCGCAATGCCAGTGCCGCGATGGCGCACAGGATTGTGGTGGTGCCGAGTACCGGCGTCACGCCCAGCATCACACCTAAAGCCACGGTCAGCGCGATTTTGTGCGGTGTGATGCCTTCGCTCAGCAGCGCGGCGATCAGCCGTACCAGTTTGTGGTTCCGTACTTTCATGTATCCACGATCAGGACTGACAATTCCACAGGATAGCTGGTCTGCATGATATTATGGCGTTGCCATACCGCGGGAACCCGCGGTTTTTTCCATTAGGCGGTTATGAAAGCGCTCTCGATTCACGCACTCACCAAGACCTACAAGAACGGCGTCGTAGCCCTCAAGGGCATCGATTTTGAGGTCGCCGAAGGCGAGTTCACTGCACTGCTCGGTCCCAACGGCGCGGGCAAGACCACCACCATCGGTATTATCACTTCGCTGGTCAACAAGACCTCCGGCTCGGTCCAGGTCTTCGATTACAACATTGACACCGACATAGACCGGGCGAAATCCTGCATCGGTCTGGTGCCCCAGGAAATCAATTTCAATCAGTTCGAGAAACCCTATGACATCGTGGTGAACCAGGCTGGGTTCTACGGTATCCCGCGCCGTCTCGCCGGGCAACGCGCGGAAAAATACCTGAAACAGCTTGCACTGTGGGACAAGCGTCATGATATTGCCCGCAACCTGTCGGGCGGCATGAAACGCCGGCTCATGATCGCCCGGGCGCTGGTGCATGAACCGAAGCTCCTGATCCTGGATGAACCCACTGCCGGCGTGGACATCGAGGTTCGCCGCTCGATGTGGGATTTCCTCAGAAAGATCAACAAGGAAGGCATCACCATCATCCTCACCACCCATTACCTGGAAGAAGCCGAGAACCTGTGCCGACGTGTTGCCATCATTGACCACGGCGAAATCATCATCCAGGGTCGCACCCGGGATCTACTCGACAAGCTGAAAACCGAGATCTTCGTGCTCAACTTGCGTAAACCGCTGGCAGCCTTACCGCGATTGGACGGTTATGCCGTCAGCCAAGTGGATGACACCACGCTTGAAGTGGAAGTCGACAAGTCCCAAGACATTAACGCGCTGTTTGAGCTGTTGTCGAAAGGCAATGTGCAGGTGCTCAGCATGCGCAACAAGACCAATCGGCTCGAAGAACTGTTTGTAAGGCTGGTAGAAGGCAAGGGCTGATATGGGCGTATCTCGATTCAGCGAAAATTACATCGGCTTCCAGACTATCGTCAACAAGGAAGTGGTGCGGGTAGCACGCATCTGGGTCCAGACTCTGGTGCCACCCGTCATCCAGATGACGCTGTATTTCCTGATCTTCGGCACCCTCATCGGCAGCCGCGTGGGTCAGATGGGTGGCTTCAGTTACATGGCCTTCATCGCGCCTGGGCTCATCATGATGTCGGTCATAAACAACTCTTATGTCAACGTGGTCTCATCCTTTTTTGGCTCCAAGTTTGGCCATTACGTGGAGGAGCTCATGGTGTCGCCGCTGCCCAACGCTTACATCGTGCTGGGTTACGTCGTCGGCGGCGTGGTGCGTGGCTTGGCAGTCGGCATTCTGGTGGCCATCGTTGCGCTGTTTTTCACCCATCTACACGTGGCGCATCCGTTCATCACGTTCTCGGTGGTGATCCTGACGGCGGTGGTATTTTCGCTGGGCGGCTTCATCAACGCGATGCTCGCCAAGAAATTCGATGATGTGACCATCGTGCCTACCTTCATCTTGACACCGCTGACGTACTTGGGCGGCGTGTTTTATTCCATCCACATGCTGCCACCCATCTTTCAGACCACCTCCAGGGTGAATCCCATACTCTATATGGTGAATGCGTTCCGCTACGGTATCCTGGGCGTGTCCGATATCGGCATCGGCACCGCCTACGCCATCATCGTTTTGTTCATCGTAGTGCTGTTCGCCATCTGCCTGTATCTACTCCATAAAGGCGTGGGTCTGCGCACCTGACGGCCTATTGTGCAATAGCTGTGTTCAACGGGGTGGTTTGGAAAGCTCCGCTTTTCTCTTATCAGCCCATTTCGACAATTCCTCGCTCATGGTCGGCTTTTGCTCGCCGGTACACGGATGAGGAGGTATAGATGCGACCGTTACGCGGTCGGAAGGCGAAGGACCAAACTGGATAGTCTGCAGTTCGGTGCATAGCCCATCGGATTTCAGCACGGTATATCCATAGATGGAGCGGTAGGCTTCATCGTTCTGCAAAATCGGCTGCTTGGGCCGGAACTGCAGCGCCTTCTCAAGAATGGTATCCGTCGGGTTCTGTTTCACCATGAATTCTGATGACTTTGACCCGCTTGGCTCATATTCCTGTACGGCCATATCCATTTGCTGCTGCCAGTTTACCTGCTGTGGAAGCTGGATCTTTTGAATCGCGATCGGCTTGATTGGCTGGAGAGCGGGCAACCGCTCGACTGGGGATTTAAGCTTGATGCGAGTCTTGTGCAGTGTGTGCGGTACGCTCTTGAATGAAATCAGGCGTACTTCCATCGGCGCCGGGTGCGTTTCGGTCTCGATACGATCACTGAAGATGAAAACCAAGGCGGCAAGCACCAGAGCGCTGGCAAGTATTCCGATAGAAACTGAACCTAAGGGATTCGGTTGCCACGCTATCCTGCTCTGAATTGCCGCGATCGCCAAGACACTGTCCTTTCACTCCAGATCAGGATACTGCTCCCAGGGTCACACTTCAGATTTCAAAATCCCCTCGTAGTATTGAGTGGAACGCTCGGCACTTATGCTGGTATTCAGCGCAATATACAAAATGATCAGGCTCAGGATCGCAACTGCCAGCATATCCCAGTAGATGTTCAGCAGGCCTCTGCCGCCCATGGACACTGGCCCGATCAAGCCCAGTACCCACATACCACCGAAGTACGGAACCAGCCACAGTGCATGCCGCCAATCGCGCGCTCCTTCACTGCTGTTGAATATCAAATAAACAACCAATCCGGTGATTAAAAGTGCGAACAAAAAACTCATGGTGGTAAATCCAGCCCAGAACAGTATGAAATTCGATGCGATGAAAGCCAGGGGTGCAATGATCCAGGCTCGCCACAAGCGGAATGGGCGTTTTACTCCCGGCATCACACGCCGCATCTGCAGGAGCACAATGCAACCCAGACCATAGGACAGCACCGTCGCGGAGGATGCATAGTCCACCAGTTTTTGCCAAGAAGGGAACGGAAAGAAAAACAGCAGGCCTACAAAAAAGCTCACAATCAATGCCACCCACGGCACCCCATGACGATTGATCTTCATCATCCCGGTTGATGCAAATTTTTCGTCTGCCGATGCCATGAGCATGCGTGCCGTGGCTGTTGACCATATATACCCGCAGAATGCCGGCGAGATGATGGCGTCTGCATACAGTGCCACGGCCCAAAAGGATGCGCCGATGGTCATGGCGAGACCTGCCATGGGCCCCGCATCACCGGTAAAATTGAGGCCACTCCAACCGTCCTTCGCCAGAAGAGCTGGTGGAATCGCAGTCACGAAGGCATATTGCACCAGCACAAAAATCAGGGCGCCGATGATGATGGTCCCAATAACTGCAATAGGGATATTACGACCAGGATTTTCAGTCTCGCCCGCCAACTGTATCGCCTGAGTAAAACCAAACAGCGAAAAGAATACGCCGGCGGTGGAAATGGCGGTGAGCATGTTGGCGACGTTACCGCTGGCATGCGCGGGTACGGACAGGTTTTCAGGATGATGGGAAAAAATCAACAGCACGATGATGGTGCCGATGGGTGCGCACACCTTGATCCATGTAGCGAGTGTATTCAGCAGCAGGATCAAGCGAAGCACCAGAAAATTTAGCGCTGTAAGCAGAGCCAGTATGCCCACCGCAATCACCACACCCGTGGTAGTCAGTAATTGCGTCTGGGGATGCACCATTCCGGGTAGATAGTTGTTGGCATAGGTCACCACCGCCATGGCTTCCACCGGCGCGATGGACACGTAGGCCAGGAACAGGATCCAGCTCCAGATGCGCCCCACCAGCCGGCCGTGGGTGATCAGGCTCATGTACATGAGGCCGCCGCTCTTGGTGAACATGGGACCGAGCTCCGCGTACACCAGCGCGATGAGCCCCACCACTAGTGCGGCGACGGCCCAGGAACCGATGCTAAGGGGCCCGGCATCCTGGGCCGAATGCATGGGGCCGAGCAGCCAGCCGGAGCCAATCATGGTGCTCACGCCCACGAACAGCAGGCCGATCAGGCCCGCGTCTTTACGCAATTTGCCTTGGGCCACGGGTTATTCCTTCTGGGATGGAGGGGGATGGGACGAGAGGCTAACGGAGGGCTTGGCGGCACGCAAGTACAAACCTTACTATCTGCTCCCCATTGCAGTTCACGGTAAATGGCCGGGTGATAATCTTGTGGGAGCGGCGATATTCGCCGCGAATTGGTACGGCTCAGGAATCGCGGTGGGAACCACCGCTCCCACGCAAAACCACACACATCAACTTCCATGACCACCGAACTGAATCCTCAAAAGCAGCACATGGCAGATGAGTCCATGGTACGCACGCTGGCAGCCCAGACGGAAGCCATCTGGCCGCAGGAACGTGAGCTAATTACCGCATATGGACTGTCGGCTGAAACGAAAGCTCTGGATGTGGGCTGCGGCACCGGCGAATTCACCTCGCGGCTGGCGGAATTACTGCCGCGCTCGCGGGTGCTGGGCATCGAAATCCTGCCAGAGCATGTGGCCTACGCACAACGACGCTATGCGAAACTCGCGCCGCGACTGGAATTCCGCGAAGGTGATGCGTTTGCGTTGGATCTTCCTGACGCCAGCATCGACTTCGTCGCCTGCCGTCACATGTTGCAATCGGTGCCGGAGCCGCAGCGCGTCATGGACGAACTCATCCGCGTCACCCGCTCTGGTGGCCGATTGCATCTGCTGGTGGAAGACTACGGCATGATCCATGCCTATCCGACCCGTTTCGACCTCGACGGTTTCTGGCAACGGGCCATGAACAGTTTTGCAAAAAATATGCAGGTAGACCCACGCATCGGCCGGCGCACCTGGAACGAACTGCACAAGCGTGGTGTACGGGACGTGACTGTGAACTACATCGTCGTTGACACCCTGCGGGTTTCGCGCGACACCATGGCAAATATCTTCGAATCCTGGCGCGATGGTTATGCCACTACGGTTGCAGAACTTGCAGGCATGTCCACCGATGAGGCGTACGCGGGTTTCACCGATATCGCTGACTGCATCCGCGATCCATCAGGATATGCAGTGTGGCAAGTACCAATCATCACGGGTTTGAAGCCATAAGTTTTATTTTCGCGGAATTGCTTGGGAAGTTGGACTACTGGTCTTATTGCCTTTTTCGACACGCTGCAGAAAATCTGGAACAGGCCGCTTATTGGCACGCAGATACGCGATCAGTGGTGTCAATACAGTGCGCACCGAGGCACGTGACGACATGCGCTCGCGCCACTGCAGCAGTCGCGGCGTTGAAGTGGTCAGCGGCGCGCCCAAGCGTTCTGCGAAAAGTTCCGCCATGTAGAAGGCGATGTCGGCGTAGGTCATGTCACCGCATAGAAAGGGCTGAACCCCTAACCGGTGCTCCATGCTCACGCAGTAGCGCTCGATAGCCTCACGTGCTGCCAGCGCCGCAGATTCGCCGAGTGCATCCTGCAACCCCATCAAACGGATTACGTGTGGAAAGAACACTTCATCGGACTGCAATTCCAGATTGCGCGCCCGCGCTCGCATACGTATTTCAGTTGGCCACAATGGTGGCTGCGGTTGCAGATCCTCGAAATATTCGAAGAGCTGCGTTGAATCGAACAGTTCCAGATCGCCATGAATCAGCACCGGTACTTGGGCCTTGGGGTTCACCCGCAACACGTCGGCATGCTTCGGGTCGTAACCTGTACGTTGATTGAACTGAACCATGACCACGTCACAATCGAATCCTTTCTCCAGGACCGCGATCCAGGCCTTGGCGCCGAACATGCTCAGCGGACCGGTGTACAGACGCATAGTGTCGTGGGACTTGGTCATGGGGGTTCCTGTTTGGTATCGGGGATGCCAAAAATTAAATCGGGCTGATTCCGCCGCCCTATTATTACAAATATCCCAGTTGAACCAGGCTTACGAATCGAACTGGATGTCCTCAGCGAATTCAACTACAGGTCGTATTAGCACCTATCAGTACATCGGTAGCTATCGGCCATAACCGGCAGATCGAGGTGTTCCACCGGGCTTCCGGAAAACCGCCTTACGCCTCCGATGACTGGCGAGCACCGCCCTGGCCTGCTTAACGTTGTCTGCTTGATTATCCCTGCACGTTCGGGCTACTCGCTGGATTGATCGTCAAAATGAGCACAGTTCTACTCAGTAAATATCTTGATTTTCTGCCATTCAATGACCGCGTATCGCTCGGTAGATCGACTCCTCGAACCGATCGAGCGGTGAAAAGACCAAACACGGGAAATTGGCCCGTCGCCTGAATACCAGGTTTGGCAGAGTCATGACTTCGCAGCCTCGATCTCCTCGCAGCGCCTGAATCACAAGAGACACCCCGAAGAACGTAACAACTCCGAGCGGGATATCGGTGCCGAGGGCTGAGAAAAGAAGGACCGCCAACGGCAAAATCGTGACGACCTTCATCACCGCCCATTTATGCACACTCTGCCCAATGAGAAGATGCAACAAAGCATAGTAGAAAAATACTGTAACGAAGGTGCAGCAGACAATGAGTGCCGCCCTCCAGTCGGGACTATGTATATTCACAGCAACCTCGAATAGAAGCCAACCTCCGACCAGTAGCCGCAGCGCTCGGCTCACCGGCGGCGTCTTGCGCACTACCTCATGTATTTCAACGATCGTGTTTTCTGCCATCCTGTCTCATCTCCCTCAGTGAGCAGTGATCGATGCCTAGAGCCCGCTGGGGCGGGTTGTGCAAGCGTGTAGCGTCGGCAGGTTGCCTCCCGGATACTCCCGTACCCAAGTACGGAGTCAAGCCAAATGACCAAATTGCAGAACTTGACCATCGGCGCCTTCGCCAAAACAGCGGGCGTTTCTTTTTCTCTATTGAGACAAAGCAGGTTCGCTCATGCGCTCGTATTGCAACTCGTTACGCGTCTTTTGAACGCCGTATGTATTTCCCGAACAGTGCTTCCGGCACGCAGGTCAACACGGTCCCACCGATAAACAGGGCATTCACCAGCCACTGCCAGCCGTGGTGCCCCAAAGGGACGAGACCGAGTCCGTATAACAGCGACAACCCAGCAAGCAATAGGAAGAATGGCCCGGTGATAAAACAGTGCAAGCGACCACAGCGTTTGGCGTTCAGCAGACAGGCCCCACCCATAAATGTGACCAGAACGGGGTAAACAATAATGATATACGGGCTGCTGAGACTGGCGGTGATGCCCACGATGATCGCAGGCACTATCCAAATCAACATATTGAAGTCGCCGCAGGCGATGTTGCGGCTGCCCGCTGGATTTTTGTGATCAGCTATCTGAGATTCCATGGGCGTATCCTCTGCGCCTCGTCGTCCGCTAGGCATGACAGCACGCCCCCACCTGTTGTTGTGGCGGACAGGGAATGGATCCATATGAACAAAATACGCAGCAATCCCCAGGTAACGGCTTAAGCAGCGTGTGGCATTGGGCGCATTCGCAAAAGCGCACGCAGGCGTTTGTAGGCATATCTTCAGAGCATTGGGCACCACATTGTGGACAGGTGAGCGTGCAAACCAGAACAGTGGCTGTCCCGACTGTCATGGTGCGCCTGCCGTATGTCCGGCAGCATCGCTGTTCTCTGCTGCTGCTGTTTTAGATTGAGTCAGATAAGTCTTTACCTCTTTGGCAAACGTGTCGGCATTCAGATATCTCCAGCTGGGCAGCCCGTACAACTGGTGCATCCAGAAATCCGGCTTCGGTGGCAGTTCTTTGTCCCACTGTTGACCACGGCCGTAGATCATCCACACATCCCAAGCGAATTGTCCTATTCCGAGTGTGCCACTGAAACGCCTGCCGGAGACACCCGCTGGATCCCAATAGCGGTAAACATACTGGCCCGGTAACAGCGATACCGTCGGCTGGATGTCCTTAGCCTGTGCGCCGAGCTTGGGTATATAGACCACATAGGTGCGGAGTTGCGGGTTAGCCTGCTCTGCCGCTAAGGCCTTGCCCATGTCATCCATACCCAGGAGACATCCGGGGCATGTGCCACTGACGATAAACACGAGCCGTACATCACTGACATGGGCGTTGAAATCCTCACGCAGCTGCTTAAGACCCGTATCGAGCGTAACGTACCCGGGGCTCGCGTTCCGTGTTCCACCCTGGGATGGAATGGCGTTAACGCCTGCGTAGGCGGTAACAGTCAGCATGATGGACAAAAAAACTAACGGGAGAACGAGACGAAAGGCCATGGGATTAATCTCCTTTCACGAAAGGCGGGAGCTTACAAGCACCGCT
>JBOIBD010000033.1:0-18839 GCA_050739415.1 Gammaproteobacteria bacterium
GCCATTACAACGAAGTCAGACCGCACAGTGCGCTGGGCTACTTACCCCCAGCAGTATTCGCCAGTAAGGCGGCATGATATGTTGTTTTCCCCACATCCGGGTTGGTACTGTTTTGGGGGGAAGGTCACAATCGCAACGATTGGAAATATCTTGATGGATTTCATGATTATTCCTCCTAATCTGTAGTGCAAGAATAATTCAGAAGTCGGTCGTGATCTGTGCGCCTGCGCACATAAGCATCGTAATGACGACGTCGGATCATGGTTGTGGAGCAACCAAGAGCATATCTTGTTTGAGCGTACGACCTTTAGTGGACGAGTGATTAGCCACTAGATTTGATAGTTCTTCAGACGGAACCTATTGCCGGTCGAGGTTGATACAGGGTGAGCAATGTCTGGCCGCTGTAAGATGTGCTGCCATATCGGCAGCTCGTCGAGAAACAATCAGTCAATCATGCATCCAATGTACGCCTGCTCGTTATTATCGTGAATCTAAATAATGTGCATATGTGCGCTAACACACGGATATTCTGCTCAGGACGGTCCAAATTAACTCAGTAGGTGATGTTGCTAAAATGTTGGTAATGATCCATGCAGCCATTTAATGTCGGTGTTATTCATCGAACGTGTACGGAGGGAATTGTCATGATTATGAAAATACACAGTTGTGAGGAGGAGCAGAAATTGTTTTCAAACCGCCTGAACGCGGTCAGAGGTCAACGTAATCAACATAAAGTCTCCAAGCAAATAAGAATAAATGATAAGAAACCTGAACCAGGCGGAAAGCAGAAAAATGATGAGAAAGTACTCAAGACGAATGACGACCATCGCAGCTACAAGGCTGGGAGGGCTTACGACAATGGGAAGAAACGTAATCCTGTGCAAGATCCAAAAGTATGGAAGCCGGTGGAGATAGGCGACAACCGTATACCTGGCGTCGGACGTCTCGGTTCGCTTCAGTGCGCCACATCTGACGCTTGCCTGAGTGAGAGGTCGGACGTGACTAGTCTGTATTTATACCGTTCGTAGTAAATAGGTATTATTACGTATTAGCGAGAATGCATCGGTAGTTCTGTCATGTTCCCTTGTCCTCCGCGGTCACGCTGCCGATTGCGAGGGGTTGGCCAGCGCCGGATGTTCTGAACATGGATGAGTTAAGAAGGAATCTGTAATGAACTGGAATTATATATAGGATGTTATCGCGCTGGTTTCTCTGTCATTAGTGTGTACCATGATTTATGCAAGGACCTATATTGATGACCTGCATCAAGTGGCAAACGTCAGTTACTAGATGTAGAACTTTAAATATGAAGCCTCGAAAAATAGCTTCAGGAACAACATATTACTTAAGTAGAGGTAAGTTGCCATGAGCATGCAAAGACAAATTGGAGAAGAGAGGATGTCCGCTAAGACTGTTGCACACAATGTAGTCCGTAAAGCCAGGCTCAATGCCAAGAATAATAATTTGACGGCTTCAAGCACGAAGCCCGATCAGGTGATGCGTTATCGGATGATTGCGGAAGCGGCCTATTACCGCTCAGAAAGGCGCGGTTTCATACCGGGCCATGAATTAGAGGATTGGCTTGCAGGCGAAATGGAAATTACTGAGCCAACTACTGAATAGGGCATATTTGTTGTTGTTGAATTCTTAAATGCGTGCGTTTCACGCCATTTTACGCTGTAGATGTACCGAATCATGGGTATATCGGCATTGCCATCCTGGTTGCAAGGCTGGCCATGATCCAGAGAGTGCCGGCGACCATAATGAACAGTAACAATGCGGAAAAGAGGATCAGTTGCAGGTCTTCGCGTTTACGCCGGAACCCAATGTGCAGGAAGAACCGGAAGTGGACTAGCATCTGGATTAGTGCGAAAGCCCCAATCGTGATGAATAGCGCTTTGCTTGCCATGACGCCCCAATGCACCAGCGCAAACGGCACCAATGTCAGCACAAGAGCCAGGCCAATACCCCAGACGTAGGAGCGAAATTCGTGCCGTTCATCCTGCCTGCGTTCGGCTTCGTCGATGTCGGCGTGTACAGATTCGATCATGCCAGTCCTCCCAGATACACCACGGTGAAAATCGCGATCCAGACGATGTCTAGGAAATGCCAGAACAGCGCCAGCCGCATGATGCCGAGCTTGGTGCGGGTGTCGAGGCCGTAGCGCGCGACCTGGCCGAACAGGCACAGCATCCAGATGCAGCCGGCGGTGACGTGCAGGCCGTGCAGCGGCACCAGATCGAAGAAAGCAGACAGAAAACCACTGCGCTCGGGCGCGCCGCCCTTGGTGATCATTGTAAAAATATCATGCGTTTCAAAGCCCAGAAAAGCTGCACCCAATACCAGCGTCACCACCAACCACCCGATCAGTCGCGGCACGCTGTGTTTGTATTTCATCGCCAGTGAAGCCATGCCGAAGGTGAAACTGCTGGCCAGCAGCAGCAGAGTTTCGATAAAGACGCTCGTGATGTTGTACAAGTCGTGTGGTCCGGGTCCGCCGGCGGTGGCATGCACCGATGACACATAGGTCGAAAACACCAGTCCGAACAGGATGGCATCGCTCATCAGGAATACCCAGAAACCGAACACCATAGTCTCTGCGGCGTTGTGCGCTTCGGGGTGCGCACTGCCGAGGTTCAGTCCGGGATACTTGAAGGTCTCGAAACTCATGGCGTGGCCTCTGCGGTTACCGGTTCGACCTCGGCCAGGCCCTGGTTGGCGGGTGCGCGCTCATCGGCACGCGAGATCGCAGTGGTCGTAGCAACAACGTCCAACCAGTGGCGGTGCAGCTGCCTGACATCCTCAGCCGGTACCACTTTCGTGATGTTGCGTGCAAAGCCACGCACAATCATCGTCACGACAGCGGCGAGCGTGGCGAGAATCACCAGCCACCAGATGTGCCAGACCAGCCCGAACGCGATGGTGAAACCGAGAGCGCCAATCACCGGGCCCATTGCGGCGTTCCGGGGCATCTTGATGTCCACGTACTCGTCTGGTTGCTGATATCCCTTGCCGAATTCCTTGGCGGCCGTGAACGCATCGCGGTTGTTGACGACCGGGATGACAGGAAAGTTGTATTCCGGCGGTGGCGCCGAGACCGCCCATTCCAGGCTGCGCCCATCCCAGGGATCGCCCACGTATACGCGGTTCTCGTCGCGATGCTTGATCGAGACCCAGAGCTGGATCACGAGTGCGAGCAATGCGACGGTGATCAGCAGTGCGCCAGCGAATGCCACCATCTCGAGCGGCACGTAGGCCGGCTGGCTGTAAGCCACGGTGCGGCGCGGCAGGCCCATGATGCCCAAGGCATATAGCGGGAAGAACGCCAGCATGAAGCCGAAGATCCAGCACAGCGCCGAGAAGATGCCCCAGCGCTCATTGAGCCGGAATCCGAATGCCTTGGGGAACCAGAAGTGGTAGCCCGCTAGCATCCCGAATAGTACGCCCGGAACCGCGACGTTGTGGAAATGTGCCACCAGGAACACGGTGTTGTGCACCTGGTAATCGATGCTCGGGTTGGCCAGCAGGATTCCGCTCATGCCACCCAACACGAACAGCACAATAAATCCAATCGAATACACCATCGGTGTGGTAAATCGTATTCGGCCACGGAACATCGTCCACAGCCAGTCGTAGATCTTCACGCCCGTGGGAATGCCGATCAGCATCGAGGCGATGCCGAAGACTGCGTTGATGTTCGCGTCCTGTCCCATGGTGAAAAAGTGATGTAGCCATACGGTGAAGGACAGGATGGCAATGCACATCGTGGCCATCACCAGTGAGCGATAGCCGAACAGCGCCTTGCCCGAGTACGTCGAGATGACTTCGGAATACACTCCGAAGGCCGGCAGAATGAGGATGTAAACCTCGGGATGGCCGAATAGCCAGAACAGGTTGGCGAAGTGCATCATGTTGCCGCCCAGCGCATTGGTGAAATAGTGAAATCCCAAGTAGCGGTCCAGCGCCAGTTGCGCCGTAGCCACGGTCAGCGGCGGCATTGCAAAAATCATCAAGATCGCAGTGCAAAGCGCAGTCCAGGTGAACAGCGGCATGTGCATCAACTTCATGCCTGGCGCACGTTCTTTGTAAATAGTCACGGCAAAGTTGATGCCGGTGAGTGTTGATCCCAACCCGGCCAGACTCAGCGACCAGATCCAGTAATCGGGTCCGACGCCGGGGTTGAAAGTGGCTTCCGTGTACGGTGGATAGCCAAACCAGCCGCCGGTCGAGAACTGCCCCAGGACCAGCGAGACCATTACCAACGCAGCACCGGCCGCGGTCAGCCACAGACTGATGGAATTGAGCACGGGAAACGACACGTCGCGCGCGCCGATTTGCAGCGGCATCACGTAGTTGATGAGGCCGGTGAGAAACGGCATCGCCATGAAGAAAATCATGATCGTGCCGTGGGTGCTGAACAGTTGTGCAAAATGATCCGGCGACAGAAAGCCACCACCCAAACCAAACGCCTGTTGGGCACGCATCAGCACCGCTTCGATCAGCGCCCGCGCCAGCATCACCAGAGCCAGCACCACGTACATGATGCCGATTTTCTTGTGATCGGTGCTGGTCAGCCAGTGTGACCACAGCACGCGCCATTTGCTATATTTGGTGATCAGCGCGAAGGTGACCACGGCTCCGACCACGACCAGGCAGGCAGCGAAGCCACCGATGCTGCCGTTGATCAGATTCGCTTCGGTGGGATGCTGCAGCATCTTCCAGAATGGCAGCGAATCCAGACCAAGGCGTCCCAGCGGGTGTTGAAAGATAGGGGACGCACTCATGGCTTTTTTCCGGTGACCAGTGCAGCAGATATCTGGGCCGCCGGTGTTTTTCTGGTGACCGTCAGGGATGGGCCGAGCTCGACTGGCGTACCGTCCTTGATCGCCTTGACGACTTCACGAAACAGGGTCGGCGTCACCCCGGTCAGGTAAACATCGCCATCCTGCGACGTTACCTGCGGCAGGGCCGCGATCAGCTGGGCCCGCGTGCTCCGCCGCGAGATGATCTCCAAGGTCTGCGCATTCAGAGGAATGCCGTCCGCACGCACCTCGCTTACCCACGCCTCGAATTTAGCTGGTGTCATCGCAACGGCAGTGAACTTTTCCTGGTGAAAGCCATTGCCGTTATACATAGTGTTCTCACCCAGCGAGAGCCCGGGTTGGCTGGCCTGCAGATTAAGCTGCGTAACCATGCCCCCCATGGCGTAGATCTGACTACCCAGCGCAGGAATGAAAAACGACTGCATCACCGTGGCCGAGGTCAGGTGTAGTGTCACCGGGCGCCCCACCGGCATGGCCAAGGTACCTATGCTGGCGATGCCTTGGTCAGGATAGATGAACAACCATTTCCAGTCGTAGCCAATCACCTGCACACGCAGTGCTGGCTGGTCCGAGGCCAGTGGTTTGTAGGGATCCAGCTTGTGCGAATCACGCCACACAAAAAAAGCCAGCACCGCCACGATGACGATCGGGCCGCTCCAGGACAGTATCTCCAGCAATCGTGAAAACTCCCATTTCGGTGTGTAGCGGGCCGATTTGTTGCCATACCGGTAGCGCCAGGCAAAAAAAGGCAACACCAGAAAAATCGGACCAGCCACCAGCACCGCCATAATCACAAGCACCCAGTAAAAATGCCATCGCTGCGCATCGGCCACTGGGCCTTGCGGATCGAGAAAACTAATGTGTTTTGCAGTGCTGCAGCCGCTGTCCATCAGCACCGCGATGGACAACCCTAATAGACCAGCTGGAAATCTAACCAGCGACCGTCGCAACTGCCGCACGGCAGGCAGAGCCGATTTCAGCCAACGATTCAGAGGGTGATCACGTTTGTAGCTGCGGCGTTTCATATCAACCAGCCTTATTCGGTGCCGAGATCCATCACATCTTATTTAAAGATAGGTGAGTTTCACGTCAATTTCCAGATCACCAGGTGTTCAAATGAACTGATAACCTAATCATGGAGCACGGTGTATTGCTTCGTGCGTTGTCTCAAGATAAGAAGCCAGGCTTGTCGACACAGCAATGAACAGATAGGCGGCAAGTAGCATATTTTTTAAAAAGCTTAACCGATTGAAAATGGAGCAAACTGGAAGTCGCATCTTCAGCTATCGTATGAAAAGGCCATGGGTCAGGTGCATCGCACCAAATGGGTCGGCAAAGGCCCGCCCTGGACCTATACGCGTAGCAGGCCTGCGAAACATCCAGTGCCTCTCCAACAAGATGCTAGCCTGGAATGGACATCTTGAATCATGATCACGAGCAGGCTCCGATCAAGTCCATATAAATGGTTGTCTCATTCAGGCCCCGGACTCGTACATCACCTTGTGCCCGGTGTAGCCATAAACTTCTGAGGCCGCAGTGCGAAACAAACATAATCGAAATGTTGGCCTTGTTCAGTGCGCTGGCGCACATAGATATTGAAGCGCAAGTACGTGGATTTTCTCTTCAAAACGACATGAAAAATCACCAAGGTGAATAGCATGTGTTGCTGAAATTCCGTATTTTATGCATGAAAAAATGACGCTTGTACATTGGCAGATATGTCTCCAGTACACATTTTGTTAGGCACGCCACGGCATTAACGCACGTTTAACCGATTCTGTGTGGCAGTTGCGCTTCAAGCCGACGTAACTGTTCTTCAAGTGCGTGCACGTGTTCGATTAAAGTCAGAGCCAACGCGAGTCCCTGGCTATTCAAATCGAAATCGCGCTGCAGGCGCGCGGCGGTCCTGGCTGCCGCCTCGCAATCAGCACTGAAGGTCCAGGCTGTGGCTTCCGGCACCTGCGGCGTGATGGCGCCGTAGTCCACCAGTTTCCGAAGCTCTGATTCCGGCAATCCGGAGAGCTCGGCAAGATCCTGCAGCGATAATTCGTTGTGCTCGTCCAACCAGAGCACTTCAGTGAGTTCGACTCTCATCTCTCACCTCCTATTTGGTAATGCGCGCGCGGATTGAATCGTGAGCCATCGGCAAGCTGCTTGAACAGTGCACGTTCTTGTTCACTCATGGTGGGCGGCACCACGATTTGCACAATAGCGAACAGATCGCCTTCACCGGAATGCGGCTTGGGTAGCCCGCGCTTCGGCAAACGCAGTTGCTGGCCAGCCTGAGTTCCGGGCGGGATCTTGAGCCGCACCTGGCCGCCCAACGTCGGCACTTCGATGCTAGCACCCAGCACCACTTCCCAGGGTGCAAGTGGCAAATCCAGATACAGATCGTGGCCGTTCACGCGGAACAGCGGATGCGGCCGCAAGCTGATATTGAGATACAAGTCACCGTCGCGCCCGCCGTTGAAGCCTTTACCACCTTTGCCCGGTATGCGCAGCCGTTGTCGGTCCGTGGCGCCCTTGGGGATGCGTGCCTTGAACGCATGCGGTGTGCGTTGCGGTATGCCGTGCGCGTCGTATTCCGGCAGATTCAGGTCAAGGTTGACTTCCGTGCCATGGAACGCATCCTCAAGACTGATGGGTACCGCTACCTCGTAATCCTGTCCGCGCATGGCCATGCGGCCATCGCCGCGCCCGGATTGATAGTGGCCGCCCCGTAGACCAGCGAAGAGATCAGACAAGTCCATGTCCTCAAACGAGAATGGAGCATCACTGTAACGCTGCTGCCAGTCCGGTGGCGGCTTGAAGTCCTGTCCGGGCTGCGGTTTGCCAAGCTGATCGTATGCTGCGCGCTTCTCCGGGTCCTTGAGCGTCTGATATGCCTCGGCGATCTCCTTAAATTTCTCCGTCGCGCCGGATTCCTTGGAAACATCCGGATGATATTTGCGCGCGAGCTTGCGATACGCTTTCTTGATCTGCTCGTCACTGGCGCTGCGTTCGACACCGAGCGTGCTGTAATAGTCTTTGTATTTCATGACCGGTCAGCCAGAGTAAACAGACTAAATGATAACGGTAATTATGTTATCGTTCTCGGCCACTGCCGGTAATAAGCCTGGTGCCGTATTCGGAGGTGAGATAAGCCCACAACCAAGACAGCGCCACCATCACGCGATTGCGAAAACCGATCAGGAAGAAGATATGCGCAGCACCCCAGGTCCACCAGCCCGGCAGGCCGCTCAGGCGCAGCCAGCCGAAGTCTACGATAGCCGACTTGCGGCCGATGGTGGCAAGGTTGCCGTAATTACGGTAGCGAAATGCGGACGGTGGACGCCGTCCAGTAACCCGGCGTGTCAGCAACCTGCCCACGTAAGCGCCTTCTTGTTTCGCAGGCGGAGCGATGCCGGGCACTATTTTGCCATCGGGGTTGGTCACGCGTGCGGTGTCGCCGATAACAAAGATATCCGCGTTCCCTTGCAAGGACAGGTCTGGTTCGACACGCACCCGGCCTGCCTTGTCCGCTTCAACTCCTAGCCAGGTCGCCGCGGTCGAAGCCGCAACGCCCGCCGCCCAGATCAATGTGCGTGCCTCGATACACCGCCCGCCGGCCAGGATACCCTGCGCGCTGCAATGTTCGACGGCAGTGCCGGTTAGTACCTCGACTCCCAGCTGTTCAAGTGAATGATGTGCTTTTTTAACGAGTGAAATTGGAAACGCGGATAACAAATTCGCGCCGGCTTCCACCAGTATGATTCGGGCACGCTGTCCATATAGTCTGCGATACTTCATGACCAATTCGGTTCTGGCCAGTTCTGCAATGGCGCCGGCCATCTCCACGCCGGTGGGACCGCCGCCGATGACTACAAAGCTCAGTAGTCGGCGACGTTCGTCGTTGTCTTCTATCACTTCGGCCTTCTCGAACGCATTCAAAATCCGATGCCGAATGGCGGTGGCGTCCTCAACGGTTTTTAGACCGGGAGCGAACGGTTCCCAGTCGTCGTGGCCGAAATAGGAATGCCGTGCGCCGGTGGCCACAACCAGATAATCATACTGAATGAGCCGGTCAGTTTCGGCAACGTGAATACTGCGCGCCTGACAATCAATGGCTGCGACGCGGCCGAGCACGACCTCGACATTGCTTTGGCGGTGAAGAATGCGGCGGACCGGCATGGCGATGTCAGCCGGTGACAGCGCGGCCGTGGCTACTTGATACAGCAGGGGCTGGAACAGATGAAAATTACGCTGGTCAATGATCGTGACGCGGGCGTGCGTGCGGTGCAAAGCTTTGGCGCAAGTCAATCCGCCGAACCCCGCTCCCAGGATGACGATATGAGGCAGGTTTTGCCCGGTAACGTGCTGTTGATGCGTGTTCATGTGGCGTCCGACTCCATCAGCAGCAGCATGTGACCAGTCGGATCCTTTATCAAAGCCGCACGCTGTCCATCCCGCAATTTTGCGATACTCGGCGAGATAAATTCCGTGTTTTCTGCCTCCAATCGCGCCATCAATTCAGGTAGGTGGTGCACCTGCAGAATCAGCCGGTCGGCGACTATATCGTTGGATTTAACGTTTACCGGGATGGCACGACCGGCTGGCCGTTCGTAGCCGAGCAACTCCACATGCGCCGGACCTGCGATTTGCGGCTGCAACGCGATGACATTCACCTGTACCTGAGGCGCACAGTCCAGCCGCGTCTGTCCTGGGCCTGTGTTGATTGAGCGTGACGCGAGACTGAAGCCGAGCAGATGCGTGTAGAAGTCTATGGAGCGTTTCACATCGGCAACAGCGATCGCCGAATGATCCATACCTAGGAACAAAGGTGATGACTGTTGCTGCCAGATCGGATTTCCGCTTCCGGATGGAAACTGGATCAGTTCCACTGGATGGCCGTCCGGATCACGGAACTTGAAGGCGGTCACCGAGCCGGTGTTAGGCGGCAGATGTTGTGGACCGCCTTGTGTAATAGCTGAAAATGGGTAGTAGCTCAGTTGCGCATGTGCCGCGCCCATGTCGGTGACTACAACTGCAATATGCTGAAACCACAGATCAGTCGCGCGGTTGTCCGGCGGATAAGGCAGGCCCGGCTGGTCGAAGGTGAGGAGTTCCAATTCCTGGTCTCCCAATTTCAGGGTGACTGAACGCGCGTGCGCACCCGGGATACCTATCAGTTCAGACCAGGCAGGGTCGGTGATGGTCTCTTCGGATATTTGTTTGAAATTCAGCGCGCCGGTATAAAACACGGAAGCCTTCGCGAGATCCGAGACGGTGCGGCTGACGCGCAGCAATCGCAAGACGTTGCCTTGTTGACTCATGGGCGTTGCGCGCCGCGCTGGTTGGTGTAAATGGCATAGAGCGTGTGTGACGCGCAGATGAACAGCCGGCTGCGGTTGCGGCCTCCGAAGGTTAGATTTGCAACGGTGCAAGGAACCTTGATCTTGCCGAGCAAGTCGCCGGAGGGATGGATGCAGTGTACGCCATCCGCAGCGCTGCTCCAGACATTGCCATCTTCATCGCAGCGCATGCCGTCGGCAAATCCGGGCTGTATCTTGTGGAATATGCGGCCGTTTGACAGGCGTGCGCCGGATACCTCGAACACGCGGATTTCCTGCACCGGCTCCGGCGCAAATTGCAGGCCACTTTCGGCGATGTACAGGCGCGTTTCGTCCGGCGAAAAACACAGACCGTTGGGTCCGTCGAAATCGCTGGTGACCACGGTGAGTACGCCGCTCGCCGGATCCAGACGATACACGTTGGACGGCAGTTCGGTGTCCTGCTTGCCGCCCTCGTAATCGGTCTGGATGCCGTAGGGCGGATCGGTAAACCATATGCTGCTGTCGGATTTCACCACCACGTCATTGGGCGAGTTCAGCCGCCGGCCTTCGAAGCGATCCGCCAGCACAGTAATCCTGCCGTCGAATTCGGTGCGTGTGATGCAACGGCTGCGATGACAGCAGGAGATGAGCCGTCCTTCGCGATCACGCGTGTGACCATTCTCGAAATCGGACGGTTGCCGGTATAGCGATACGCCACCCGATTCACTCCAGCGCATCACCCGATCGTTCGGAAGGTCGCTAAACAGCAGACACTCTTGATCACCAAACCACACCGGTCCTTCCAGCCAGCGAAAACCTTCGGCCAATTTCTCCAGAGGCGCGTTTGGTAGCACCATCTTGCGAAAGCGCGGATCAATGATGTCATAAATGGCCATGTGCGCTTTTTCCAGCGACAGTTAACTAAAACAACAAGGAGCGTGACAGTCTGGCACCTGATCCAATTGCACGATTAGCAAGACGGCTGGCTGGTCGCCGACTGTGCCGGAACGATGGCCCCTGTGTCCCTGCGCATCCGACGTGCAGCCCTGATCGCCGCCAAAAGACAGGTCACCAACTCCCAGTTCCATGCGCGTACCATCCATGCTCTCGACGAACCAGCGCCCGGACAACGGTACGATCCACTGTGGTTTGGGATTCTCATGCCAGTCGCCGATCCAACCCACCGGCAGTACTGAGAACAGCACGTTGGTCGGGCGTTGGTCTAGCTGGTCGTTCCACTGTGGTGCGGCCCCGCCCATGCTTTGCAGTTCGAACTCAGTAAGCGAGCAGCGTGTCTGATGGCTGGTGCCGCGCTCGTCGGTCCAGAGATGCCAGTATTGGAGTTCGGGTTTACCGTTATTGTGTGCAGCACCATTCAAATTCGCCGGTGCTACTGCTGACATGCTGCACCTGTTGATCCGCAGTTCGTCGAATCATTTACCGTTGTTGGTGTTGTATATACCGGAGTAGAGGATAGGGGATGCGTTACCACGTAGCCGATGGGTGTGAGATTCGTAGCGAAGGTGATGAGCAGCAGGCCGCCAGCCAGTCCGAAATTTTTCAGAAAGTCCCAGAAGTGACTGCGCGCCTGACTGTCGCCCTTGTGCCAGAAATCAGCATAGTGCCAAAAGTTGTGATACAGCAGCGCAGTCACGACGCAGAACGCCGCCAGCACGAAAGCTGCAATTCGATCATGCCAACCAAATACCACGCAAAATGGCGCGACCAGCTCGACGATGGTACTCAGCACCAGCAGCACCGAACCGCCGGGCAGGAAGCCGGAATTCGCCTGCTGCAGTGCATCTTTCCAGTCGAATATCTTGTCGAGCGCACTGAACGGGAAAAGCACGACCAGGAAAACCCGGATGATGATGGGGATAGCATATAGATCGAGCCAATGCATTTCGCGCTCCTTGAGATCGGTTGTTACGCCCCGAGGCGTTGCTTGAGATGATCGGCCACTCGCAGGGCATTGGCGATGATGGTCAGGGTTGGATTCACTGCGCCGATAGAAGGGAAGAAGCTGGCGTCGGTGATATACAGATTATCCAGTTCGTGCGCCTTGCAGTTCAGATCGAGCACCGAGGTTTTTGGATCGGCGCCGAAGCGCGCGGTGCCGGCCTGGTGTGCGGTGCCGCCGACCGGGATGCCCTTGCCAAGATATAGCTTACGTTCTATTAGATGCGGATGCGCTTCGGCTGCGTCCAGCAACGCTTCTAGCTTCTTTTTCAGACGCTGATGCGCTTCCATATTATTGTCGGTCTGTTCCAGCACCACGCGATCGCCATCATAGCGAATGCGATTTTCCGGCCGTGGCAGATCCTCGCTGGACAGCCAGAAATCCAGAGAATGGCGCGCCATTTGCTCGAATGGCATCTTCGGCAACCATTCAAGCCAGCCCGGCAACGCCTCGCCACGGATCGTGTCGGCATGCGATTTTCCGGTCATCTGGATTAGACCCAGCGGATACTCCCAATCATCAGCACGAAAGTAGAAGTCGCTGACCGCGAGTGTTTTTTGGAACACGGTGTCGTTCGGCTCGCGCGACAGCGCCATCAGTACGGACTGGTTGTGGCGCATATAATTGCGGCCGACCTGATCGGAACCGTTGGCGAGACCGTGCGGATGTTTGTCGCTGGCCGAGCGCAGCAGCAGCAATGCGGAGGATAGCGCGCCGCAGGCCATCACCACGATATCAGCCGAATAACGTTCGGTTTTGCCATTGTGCTGCACGTTCACTGCCGACACGCTGCGCCCGGAGACATCTGTGTCGAGATTGGACACATAGGCGTTGGTTAGTAGGGTGACGTTGTTGTGTGCTGCCAGCATCGGGTCCACGCAGATCACCTGTGCATCGGCTTTACTGTTCAACGGGGATGGGTAGCCATCAAAGTAGGGTGTGCGAAAGCCGATGCTGGTGGGGGTGGCTTTGCCTTCTATTTCGTCGAGCAGGATCCCGATCGGCATGTGGTAGGGGTGCAGGTTCTCGCGCGTGAAGTTGTCGCTCAGCTGCTGTATACGCGGTTCGTGCGTGAGCGCCGGATATGGATAAGGCCCACTTGAAGGTGGCTCGGTCGGATCCTCGCCGCGCTGACCGTGCACGTGAAACAGTGCTTCGGCCTGTGCGTAGTAGGGCTCAAACACGCCGTATTTCAGCGGCCATGACGGTGACACACCGTCGGCGTGGCGGACAGCCTCAAAGTCTCGTTCGCGTAGGCGGAACAGCGCCGCACCATACATCTTGGAATTGCCACCCACGTAATAATGCAGGCCAGGATGAAACGTCTTGCCGTGTTTGTCGTACCAGGTTTCCGGCGCCTGATAGATACCTTCCACAAAGACCTTATGCGAATCCCAGTTGTCCATGGAACGCGGCAGATAGTCGCCGCGTTCGATTAACAGGACGCGTTTGCCGGTGGGTGCTATGCGCTGTGCGAGCGCCGCGCCTCCCGGGCCGGTACCGATGACGATCAGGTCATATTGATGATCTGACATGACTCATGCTCTTGAAACTAGGTGGAATTATGAGTGTGGCCGATAGCTAAAGACAATTATTATCCTTTGCTAAAATGCATTCTGTACGCGAAGACACATAGCATGTGATTGCCATAAGCAGGCCAGATGCGATGCGCAGGGCTCAAAAAGGCTCGATATGCTGTCGAGCGGTGTTAAACTATACGCCGTAGACGCGAATCAAACAAAGTTTCTGAAAATGTCTCGTGCATCATGCGTATAGGCTGATGCGGTGTTCGGGCGTATTCAGTTGCGAAGTTTTCCATTAGTCAGTACGAGGGATATTGTCATGCAAAATGGTTTGCTTGAAGGTCAGAAAGCGTTGGTGACGGGCGCAGGGCGCGGAATTGGTGCGGCTTGTGCACGAGCGCTGGCGCAGGCAGGTGCAGCGGTGTTGGTCAATTTCTTCGGCGATACTGCTGAGGCTGGCAAGCTCGTCAGCGACATCAAGACTGCCGGCGGAGTGGCATCCGCATTCGAGGCGGACGTGTCATCGGAAGCTGAAGTCGCCAAATTGTTTGGGGAAATGCAGACGCGCTTCGGCGGGATCGACATCCTGGTCAATAATGCCGGTCTCCAGGACGACTCAAAGCTTGTCGACATGACCATGGAGCAGTGGATGAAAGCCCTAAACGTGGATCTGACCGGCGGTTTTCTGTGTTCTCGCGCCGCTGCGCGCATGTTTCTCAGTCGCCCGGTAGATCCAGCGGTTTCCTGCGCCGCTGGAAAAATCATTTTCATCAGTTCTGTACACCAGTGGATAGCCTGGGGCGGACATGCCAATTACACGGCTGCCAAGGGTGGCGTACGCATGTTCATGCAGAGCATCGCGCAGGAGCTGGCGCCGCAGCACATCCGTGTGAATGCCATCGCACCCGGCGCGATTGAGACTAATATCAATCGGCCAGCCTGGGACACACCCGCCGCGAAACAGCAACTTTTGAAGCTGATTCCGTATGGCCGGGTTGGTGTAGTCGAAGATATCGCCAAGGCGGTGCTATGGCTCGCATCGGATGAGTCCGATTACGTGACCGGCAGCACGCTTGCGGTAGACGGCGGCATGCTGTTGTACCCCGCTTTCCAGCACGGCGGCTAAAATCTTACGGGGTTTCATTGCAGGGCTGGTTTCGTTACATATCCAATTCGAGTGTAATTGCGGCTACCGCGTGCGCGGGCAGTTCGATTTGCAGAGTTGCCCCCTTGTTGCTCGACTGCACATCGAGCGGTGTGAGTTGCAGAGCCGAAGCGTCATTCAATTGGCGCACCTGCTCCCGGCTCAGCGATCCGGGCGAACCCATGGATTCCCACAGCCGGCGCGGATTGCAATGGTCTTCGTCAATACGTTCCACCCATCCGGCCTTGATTGGTTTGGCGTGGTTTAACTGCACTTTGACTTGCTCGGTCTGAATCGGTTGTTTTGGAAATGCGTGGTTGGTGAGTAGTGCCGTGATGTTGTGATCGCTTCGCACGACGGTGCAATCCACGGTCGCATGTGTGCCATCCACCGCAAGTCTTTCGTTACCGAGGCGGTGCAATAGCTGGAACGCGCGATACGTGGGCTTGGCGACACCGTCTATGGTCAAGAGACCAAATCCGCCGTGGAACGGCACTGATGAGAAGTAATTCTCAGAAAATATATCCGAAAAGACCCACCAACTGTAAGCTTTGACCATGTCCGCCACATCAATGAAATTCTTAACCAGGAACGCGGCTGCGTAAGGTTCATCGTGACGGTGGAAAAAAGGATTGGATGAACTGCACCATTCGGTGTAATACACCGGCACGCTTCCTGCTTCCGTGCATACCTTCTTCACGCGCGTTGGCAGGACATCACGCGTCGCCAGCGAAAGTTGCGTTTCGGTGTCGTCGCCCGGTTTGCCGAGGGCATCCGTGGGGTAATGATGAGTTGAGATGAAATCGACCGGCAGCTTCTCGTGTCGGCAAAAGGTCATGAAATCGCTGATCCATTCATCGTTGGCGGTCGCTGGCCCACCTACCTGAAGCTCCGGATCGACAGCTTTGATGGTACTCGCGGTATGACGGTACAGTTCGAAATAGCCCGCCTGGCCACCGGTCCAGAAAGCATCCAGGTTAGGCTCGTTCCAGACCTCAAAGAACCATTTACGCACTTCGGCAATGTTGTAGCGTGAAACCCAGTGTCGCACGAGCATATCAATCAACTTGGCCCACTGGTTGTAATCTTTCGGCGGAGTAATGTTGCCCCGGTAGCTGAATACTGTCTGATTGCCCGAGGACAGAGACGAAGGCATGAAGCTCAGTTCCACGAACGGCCGCATGCCTATACCGCTCAGGAAATCGAATATCAGATCGGCATTGTGGAATCCGTACTGCATCGCTTCCATCTCATCCAGCGCTACGGCCATGTCGTCGTCGAGAATTGCATGGAAGCGTACATATTCGCAGCCGAGCTCATCGTGTACGCGTCGCAACTGCGCTTGCCAGTCAGCACGCAGGGTCTCTTCCGCATGTCCGCTGCCGATGGTGTGCGACCAGACGTGATTCAACGGTGTACCTTTGACGTCAAGATTGCAGCTGAAATTTGGCATGAAATATTACCTTTCGATAGCACCAATTTTATTCGGTCAAGCTGTGCGCTGTAACCAACCACCGGAAAACCCCGCTTTTTGCAGTCCACTGACGATGTACGAACAGGATCGCATCAGGTTCCACAGCATATCCGTACGATGGTTTTCGATCATCAGGATGATAGGCCCCTGATTGAGGCCACAGTGATACGGTGATATCCAGCCGTAAGTATTCCGAGTATTGCTCGGGTATGTTGGATTGAAATTAGCCTTGAAACCGTAAGGGTTGGACTCTTTCAATTTGACATGGTTGATAAAATAATCGAGTGCAGGCAGCACGATTTCCGGCGCAAACGGTAGCGAAGCGGCCACAACCCACGGTGAAATCGTGCCGTCATCAGGTCCGTCGGGCACGCCGCGTGCCACGTAGTCGAAGAATTGCCGCCGGACGCCATTTACCATCATCGTGGTAGTACCAGGGCCGTCGCTGGCAGTGATGCCCCAGCAATTCTTGCTGTAACCCGCAAACTTGAGCGGATTGTCAATGGCATATTGCTGCTGCACATGCGTGGCGCGACGACTGTTCTCGAAATAATCGCAGACTTTCTCGCGCATGAAGGCATCCTGGATACCGCGGAAATCAATCCAGATGTGCGAAAGCTGGTGCGTGAACAAGGGACCTGCATACAGGTAGTCATACCCGTAGCAGTTCCGCCACCGGTAACTGGCAGTCCATGCGGCATAGCTGTCCGCGGACAGTGGGTGAGTGGGCGAGCCGAGCCCGAGCACAAGCAGTATCGGAGCCTCGTCATAACCCTGCCATTGATATTTGATGAAACCGCTTTCCGGTTTCCAGCCCTGGCTGATGGTTGTGGTTCCGTTTTGCGCCCACTGCCAATCCGCGCGGCGATAAAGCGCATCGGCTAGCCGTCGAATTTCCTGTTCTGCGGCCGTATTCGCATCGAAATAGCAGCCGGTCGTCAACATTCCGGCAAACAGCAAAGCGCTGTCTATGGTTGACAGCTCGCATTGCCAAGCGCGCCGTCCGGTTTTCATATCAAGGAAATGATAATAGAAACCTTTATAGCCCGTGGCATCCTTTTCGACACCTTGTGGGCTGTTCCAGAAAAAACGCAGCGTGCTGAGGCTGCGCTCCGCCGCGGCCGTGCGCGTCATGTAACCGCGCTCAACAGCCACCGGATAGGCAGATAACGCGAGTCCGGTCGCGGCGATGCTGGCGGGCCAATGATCAGCGGTCTTGTCGATCACCAGGCCATTGGCGGGGTTGGTTTCGTGCAGGAAGTAACCGAAGGTTTCACGCTGGAGCAGTCCCAGTTCTTCTTCGATGCGGAGTTTTTTGCTGTTCATACTTTTACAATTCTGATTAGGAATCCATCTTAACGATGGTCGGGCTGTTCGGCAAAATTATCCAGATGTACCGGCCAGACCTTATATAAAGGTATGTGAAAGCCAGACAACCCGGCTTGGTGCTTCACGTACAGTTTTGTGGCTGCGTTTGGTACTGGACTGAAGGCGCCAGTCCGGCGAAATGGCTGTTTATCGTTACCAGCCCTTTTCCGGGCAACGACTCTCCAAGTTTGTATAATGGCGGCGCGAAACGGGTTCTGCCGACGTTCGCCAGCCGGTAATTCTAGCTAAGTCTTTGATATACTTTGAGAAGTTGTTTGCAAAGACTCAGTAAGGGCGTTGCGAAAGTGGCGGAACTGGTAGACGCGCTGGATTTAGGTTCCAGTGGGGTAACCCGTGAGAGTTCGAGTCTCTCCTTTCGCACCAGTACAGGATATTGGCATTTTCCAGATCACATAGTCCGGCGATTACCGGGCTCTAAGAGGTAAGCAATCAATGCAGGTTTCAATCGAGACAACCGCGGGTTTGGAACGTCGCATGAAGGTGCAGGTACCGGCCGAACGCGTGGAAAAAGAAGTAGAGCAGCGGCTCAAATCGCTGGGCAAGCGCGCCAAACTCAACGGCTTTCGCACCGGAAAGATACCGTTCGAGGTGGTTAAAAAACGTTTTGGCAGCGAAGTTCGCCAGGAAGTACTGGGCGATTTGCTGCGCGATACCTGCAACGAGGCGTTCATGCAGGAGAAATTAAATCCAGCTGGGGGGCCGCGGATTGATACGGTGAACAACGTACCCGGCAAGGATCTGGAATACACCGCCACTTTCGAGGTGTATCCCGAAATCACGCTGACAGGAACCGAAGCCATTGCCATAGCGCGGCCGGTCGCAGAAATCACCGAAGCCGATATCGATGCAATGATGGACAACCTGCGTCAACAGCGCGCCACGTGGGAGACAGTGAATCGCGGTGCAGCGAAGGGTGACCGGGTACAGCTGGATTTCGATGGTCGCGTGGATGAGGCGAGTTTTGCGGGAGATAAAGGTGAGAACGTTCTCATAGTGCTGGGCGAGAACCATATGCTTGCGGATTTCGAGCAGGGACTGGAGGGGGTGCGTGCCGGCGAAGGGCGTGAATTTGACGTGAAGTTCCCAGAGGATTATCAAGTCAAAGATGTAGCCGGCAAAATTGCACGTTTCAAGGTGCAGGCGCATCGTGTGGATGCACAGATATTGCCAGTATTGGATGATGCCTTCTGCAAGAGTTTCGGTGTTTCCGCTGT
>JBOIBD010000034.1:0-18624 GCA_050739415.1 Gammaproteobacteria bacterium
CCAGAAACTCTTCACGATCCGAAGCACCGCGAAAGATGCTCTGTCGCGCATTGCCGCGCGCCATCACATGGTGAAATGCGCCGGCCAATTCAATGCGTAAGGGACGCGCCCTCCAGCCAGTCTAGACGCGGCAATGTGTCAATACAAGACCTGACCCCATATCCCATGTGTACTATCCCATGTGTACTGAAGCGCATTGGTGCTGCTCGTGCCGCTCACCGTGGCATTACCATAAGGTTCATAGGTATAGCTTGTCTGGATAGCCCCCGCACTGCTGGTCAAGGCCAGTGTTGAGCCCAAGTTATCCGTGAGGTAACTCTGGGTACCGCTGCTGTCGGTGCGGCTGAAGGTTTCATCAATATTCGCGCCGGTCAGGTAATTCGCCGTTGGCGTGGTGCCGTTCAATTCCTGCTCCATATTCATGCCGTCGTACAGAAAGTTGGTGGCCGTGCCGCCGATGGTCTTGCTTTCTCGGCGTCCGAGGCCGTCATAAACAAAGCTTCCGGTACTGCCGCCGCTCAAGCTCATGAGCTGGTTGCGGGTGTTCCAGGTATAGGTATTGGTGCCGTCAGTGGTCAGGTTGCCGTTGGCGTCATAGCTCAGGGTTTTGGCGCCCCACTGGGTAAGTCGGTTATTGGCATCGTAGCTGGCACTGGCAAGAGTTGCTGGCAGATTCGTGACATCGAAGGTCCCGCCCCGTGTCACGATGCGGCCGTCATTGTCATAGCCGTAGGTCAGGGTGCCGATGGTGGTGGTGCTGAGCGTATAGGTAAGCCCCGTGAGTTCGTTGGCATTGTCGAAGCCATAGGCGAGCTTGATGCCATTCGGAAGCGTGAGCGTAGTTCTGCGGCTGGCATTGTCATAGGCAATGGCGACGCTGCTTGCGCCCTGGGAGATGCCGGTGAGACGATTGGCATTGTCATAGCCGTAATTCACGGCCGTCTGGCCCGCCACCGTCATCTGGGTGCGGCGGCTGGCGGCATCGTATTGGTAGCTGACGCTGCCTTGAGGCGAGATTTCACTCGTGAGGCGATCCAGGCCATCTTTGTTTCAGCCTTCAGAAGGCTTGCATTCTCTTATCATTGGTATTGATAAATGCCAAAGGTACGCCCTGAATGATTGCCCAAGTCCAGAGGAATATTCCCAATAAAAAGTTACCGTGTTTTACTTCGAGTACACCCCAGTTTTTCCGTGCTCGGATATTCCGTAACCGAGCTGCACGGCGGTAACAATCACGCGCAAGATTCAAATCTTGAGTGACCCCCTTACCAGCGTCATACAGCATGCCCAACCTTAGTAGTGCGATAGGATCATTGCTACTTTTCAGTCTCGAGTAATAAGAGAAGGCCTTATCATAATCTACGCTAACCCCGAGGCCATGATAATAGTAGTGACCCAGTTGTAACGCCGCTGTTGCAGCATTTGCTTCAGTTAATGCGCGTTCGTACCAATATTTTGCCTTTGCGAAATCCTGTGGAACATCAGCGTTACCTCGTTCATAGATGACTGCGAGATTAAGCAGGGCTGCTTTCGAACCACTGGCTACAAGTGCTTCATATAAATCTCTAGCCGCAGCATAATCTCCCCTCAAGAGCACTTCATTGGCTTCGTGTAAACGCGTCTTTGATGCTATTTCCATTGAATTCTCGTCATGGGTTTGGATCAGGGCCTTCAATTATTGGCGGATTCAACGCTTTTCCCGCATTTTCTGCGTTAATACCATCTGTAACGGCTTGTATGTTTTCTTCTTGCTGCACAGCCTCAATAACTGGCTTAAACGTAACATCAGCGGTTGTTGCCCCGCGTTCTGCTGTCAGCAACGTGCCAGCCAGCCATGTTGCTTGTGCGAGAGGTCTCGCGTTTGCTGCGACAGCGTCCGCTGCTGCAGCAAGTCCCCGACTCGCTGGACCTAACACCGCGAACGTAGCTAAATTATCGATAGTTGAAGTACTTGTACATGGCGTCCAAAGTGAAGCAAACAATCCAGGAATCGCATATAGCCAATTAGCAGTTTCAACTTGTTTGTCAGCCCAATATTGTGCAGCTTCAGCTCCGAACATTTCTCCTGCTGGAATCCAAATGTGGGTAAACGGAATGTAGAATTGACCCGTGGGATCCACCCAATTGATCGGGTTATTTCCTGCATAGGCATAAAGATTTTGTCCAGCAGCAAGTCCTAACGGATCTTCGGTTATAAACCTCCCATACCCCGGGCTGTAATACCTGGCCCGATAGTAATACAGCCCCGTGCCATCGTTCTCACGGCCAGTATATTGTAGTGAATTCGTGCTGCTCGTGCCGGTGGCAGTGGTATTGCCATACGGCTCATACGTGTAGCTGGTCTGGATGGCTCCGGAACTGCTGGTAAGCGCCAGCGTGGAGCCCAGGTTGTCGGTGAGGTAGCTCTCGGTTCCGGTGCTGTCGGTGCGAGAGAACATTTCGTCAATGTTGGCACC
The DNA here is from genome assembly GCA_050739415.1 of Gammaproteobacteria bacterium. GTDB lineage: Bacteria > Pseudomonadota > Gammaproteobacteria > Natronospirales > REEB76 > REEB76. The sequence continues at coordinate 2,457 of JBOIBD010000034.1, forward strand.
AGTGAGGTAATTCACCGTCGGCGTAGTTCCATTCAGTTCCTGTTCGAGGTTAAGCCCGTCATACAGGAAATTCGTGGCGGTGCCGCCGATGGTCTTGCTCTCGCGCCGACCCAGCGCGTCATACACGAAGCTGGCCGTGCTGCCGCCGGTGATTCCCGTGAGCTGGTTTCTGGTATTCCAGGTATAGGCATTCGTGCCGTCAGTGGTGAGGTTGCCGTCGGTGTCATAGGTCAGGGTTTTGGTGCCCCACTGGGTGAGCCGGTTGTTTGCGTCGTAACTCGCGCTCGCCAGCGCCGCCGGCAGGTTGGTGGAATCCAGCGTGCCGCCGCGGCTCACGATCCGGCCATCGTTGTCATAGCCGTAGGTGAGGCTCCCTACCGTGGTGGCGCCCAGCTTGTAGGTGAGGCCCGTGAGTTCATTGGCATTGTCGAACCCGTATGTAAGCTGGATGCCGTTCGGCAGCGTCAGCGTGGTGCGGCGATTAGCGTTGTCGTAGCCGTAGGTCATAGTCCCCACCATCCTGTAACCTAGAGTATAGGTCAGGCCGGTGAATACATGCCGTTTGGAAGATGAGAACACTGGCGCACAGCGCCACGAAGGGTCCCGGCAGTCTCAGGCGGGTGACCGGAATGTGGGTAGCGTCTAGTGCAAGTCGAGCTTGAATTTATGTATATACAAATATATGATGACGGTCATGCGCATCACCTGCGACTCCGCCAAACGCGAGCGCACCCTGATCGCGCGCGGACTGGATTTCGAGGACGCCGCCGAGGTATTTGCGGGATTGACACTGGAGGTGGAAGACACCCGACGTGATTACGGCGAACCCCGCATTCTGTGCGTGGGTTTTCTGCGCGGCCGGATGGTAATGGTGGGTTATACACCGCGTGGCGCGGTTCGCCACGTCTTCTCCATGAGGAAATGCAATGCGCGCGAAATCCGTCGTTACACGCCGTACTTCGGCCAGATCTGACGTCGAGTTACCTGAACTCACCGACACAATGCTGGCTCGGGCCGTGCTCAAGCGCAACGGTCGGCGCGTGGGCCGGCCGTCTCTGTCTAACCCGAAGGTAGCCATCAGCCTGCGTCTGCCGCCGGAAGTGTTGGCGCGTTGGAAAGCCAGCGGGACAGGCTGGCAAACCCGCATGGCCAAGATGCTGGGCAAACGCGCCCCCTGAACACATCGGTCGCAGGTCCTTCCCAACAGTTTTCAGAAGGTAATGACCCGGGCGCACAGCGCCATAAGCGGCCCCGGCAGGATACCGAGCGCCAGCACCGCAATACCGTTTGCCGACAGCAGCCAGCGCATTTCAATCGGACAGCGGATGGGCTTGACATCTTCCGGCGGCTTGTCGAAATACATGAGCTTGATTACCTTGAGGTAGTACCAGGCACCAATAACGGCAAATATAACGGCCACCACCGCCAGCCACACCATGTGCACGTCAATCACCGCTCGTAGTACGTAAAGCTTGGCGAAGAATCCCACAAACGGTGGCACACCGGCCATGCCGAACATCACGAACATCATCATGGCGGCAAACCATGGACTGCGATCGTTAAGTCCTCTGAAATCCTCCAACTGGTCCGCTTCAAAACCCTTGCGCGCCAGCAGGATGATCATGCCAAAAGCCGCGGCCGCCATGATCACGTACGTGAGTGTATAAAACATGGCAGCGCGATAGCCCTCGGTGGTGCCGGCAAGTATGCCGAGCAAGATGAATCCCACGTGCGAAATGTTCGAATACGCCAGCATGCGCTTCAGGTTTGTTTGCATCAGTGCGACGATGCTGCCCACACCCATGGAAAGCACCGACAACACGGTGAGTATCATGCGCCACTCGACTTTTAATCCACCCAGGCCTTCGACCAGGAGCCGAATGAACAACGCGAAGATCGCGATCTTGGGCAAAGCCCCGACATACAGCGTCACTGGCGTGGTCGCGCCTTCGTACACATCCGGCAGCCACATATGGAAAGGCACGGCTTCGAGTTCAAAACACAGGCCCACGATCACGAAACCAAGCGCCAGCATGATGCCTATGTTGATCAGCGATGATTCTGCAATGTGCATACCCAAGGCGGTGAGATCCAGGGTGCCCGCGGCACCGTATAACAACGAGAACCCATACAGTAAAGTTCCGGACGCAATCGCGCCCAGCACAAAATACTTGATGGCAGCCTCGGAACCAACCGGTGAATCCCGGTCCATGGCAACCATTGCGAACAGGCACAGCGCCAGCAACTCGAGACCCAGATAGATGGTAATAAAATTATGAGCGGAGATGATCACCATCATCCCCAGCATGCCGAACAAACCGAGCACATAGAATTCGCCTTTGAAAAGGCTGCGATCACGTAGATAACTTCGCGAGTACACAAACGTGATCGCCACCATCAGATATACGAATAGTTTCAGCACGTTTCCCATGCTGTCATTCACGAACATATCGTGGAACGTCAGCAGCGGCGCCTGCGCCGACACTGTGAACGTGAGCCAAGCCGTGGCAACCACGGTGGCAATCGAAAGCCAATGAGTAAGGTCGCGCCAACCGTCAGACAAAAACACATCCAGGACTAGAATAAAGCATGCCATACCGGCGACGAAGATTTCCGGGACGATTGGCACAAACGAAGGTAATGTGGACACCATGTTTAGCTTGCCGCCTTTGGGGTGCCTCTAAAAATCAGAGATTCTGGTTTCTGGGTAGGCAAAAATGGCCGAGAAACCGGAGTGTATATGCCAATACATGAGGATTTTGAAGCCATTTTTAACACCGCCAGAAAGCAAAAGATCGATTTTTAGAAGTACCCTTTACAGTTTCGAGATCGTCGCCTGATGGATCAAATTCGTCACCGATACGTGCATCACATTCAGCAACGGTTCCGGATACACGCCGAGCAGAATCACGGCTACCGCCAGCAACCCCAGCACCACGAATTCGCGCTTGTTGAGGTCTTTCATGCTGGCCACATACTCATTGCCAACCGGCCCGAACAACACCCGCTTGATGAGCCAGAGCGTGAACGCGGCGGCCAGGAACAGCGTGAAGGCGGCGCCGAAGGCAATCCAGAAGTTCGCGTGCATGGCCGCGAGAATCACCATCCATTCGCCCACGAAGCCCGAGGTCCCAGGCAGTGCCACATTCGCCATGGCGAACAACACGAAAAAAAATGCGAACGCAGGCATCAGGTTGATGACACCGCCGTAGGCACTGATTTCGCGGGTATGCAGCCGGTCATACATCACGCCTATGCACAAAAACATCGCGCCGGAGACAAAGCCGTGGGAAATCACCTGAACCATGCCGCCCTCCATACCCATGGCGGCTGCATCCTGATTCGAGGTATTGGCGAGGATGAGGAAGATGATGAAAAAGCCGAGGGTACAAAAACCCATGTGTGCTACCGAAGAATATGCCACCAGTTTTTTCATGTCGGTCTGCACGATGCTTACGAAGCCGATGTAGATGATCGCGACCAGTGACAAGCCGATCATCAACCACATAAGCGCGTGACTGGCGTTGGGCAAGATCGGCAGACTGAAACGCAGAAAGCCGTACGTGCCCATCTTGAGCAGGATGGCGGCCAGAATTACCGATCCACCGGTCGGCGCTTCCACATGTGCGGCCGGCAACCAGGTATGTACCGGCCACATCGGCACCTTGACGCCAAAGGCCACCAGGAATGCAATGAATATCAGTACCTGTGCAGTCATGCCGATCGGCATCTGCTGAAAGGCAGCGATGCTGAAGCTCCCGCATTTCAGGTACAGGTAGATGAGTGCCACCAGCATCAGCACCGAGCCGAAGAACGTGTAGAGAAAGAACTTGAGGGTGGCATAGATACGTCGCGGGCCGCCCCAAACGCCGATGATGATGAACATCGGAATCAGCATGCCTTCCCACAACACGTAAAACAGCATCGCATCCATGGCGGCGAACACGCCGTTCATCAGTCCCGCCATGATCAGGAATGATGCCATGTACTGCGCCAGTTTGTACTGGATCACTTCCCAGCCCGCGATCACCACCAGCACGGTCATGAAATTGGTGAGCAGGATCAGCGGCATGGAAATGCCGTCCACACCAAGGGCATAGTGCACGTTGAAAGTACCGATCCAGTTGGCTTGTTCCACGAACTGCATGGCTGAGGTGTGGGTGTTGAATTCCGTCCACAACGGAATACTCATGGCAAACACCACGACCGAAAACAGCAGCGACAACCAGCGTACCGATTGCGGCCAAACCCGCCCCGCCAGCAGCACTATGCAGCCGCCGATGATCGGCAGCCATAACATGGCACTCAGGATCGGAAAATGGACAGGCATCAGTAATCCCCCGGTATCAACGCAACAACAACCAGCCGAGCAGTACGCACAGACCGATAATCATTACGAATGCATAGTGATACAGATAGCCGGTCTGTCCGCGGCGCAGAATTCTGGAAAACCAGCCCACTGCCTTGGCGCTGCCATCCACGAAAACGCCGTCAATCACCCAGCCGTCGCCACCGATCCAAAATAGACGGCCGAGTGCGCGTGAGCCGGCTTCAACAAGGAAGGCATACGCCTCGTCGAAATAAAACTTGTGCAATAACAATTGGTAAAGCGGTTTGAAGGCTCTGGCCAGAACTGCAGGCCACGCGGGCTTGTAGATATAAAAAATCCAAGCGACAACCAAGCCCGCGAGTGCCAGCCACAGGGTCGGAGTCGCCACGCTCTCCATTACCATGGCGCCCGCGCCATGAAATTCCTCAGCCATCGTCTGCATCACGTGATGCTCGGGCGCCACATAGAGCGAACTGCCGAAAAAGTTGCCATATAACAAGGGTTTAATGGTCAGCCAGCCGATTACTACGGATGGAATCGCGAGCAGAATCAGCGGCACTGTCACCACCCAGGGAGATTCTTTAGGCGCGTGCGGCAAATGGCCGGGTGGCAGTTCTACGTGAGGATCGTGTCCAGACTCACTCTCAACCACGAAGCGCTCCTTGCCGTGGAATGTCATGAACACGCAACGGAAGGTATACAAGCCAGTGACGAACGCTCCCAACAGCACGCACCAGTACGCAAACACCGCGCCGCTGCGATGCGATGCATGAACTGCATCTATGATTGAATCTTTTGAGAAAAATCCAGCGAAACCTGGGAACGCGATGAGCGCAAGTGAGCCCGCCAGAAATGTGTAATACGTAATGGGCATGTATTTTCGTAGTCCGCCCATGTTGCGCATGTCCTGGTCGTGATGCATCGCCATGATGACCGAGCCTGCGCCCAGGAACAGCAACGCCTTGAAGAAGGCATGCGTCATGAGGTGGAAAATACCATCTGCATATGCGGAAGCCCCCAGGGCCACTGTCATATAACCCAATTGGGAAATAGTGGAATACGCGATTACACGTTTGATGTCGTTTTGTACGATGCCCACCAGTCCCAGAAAAAGCGCGGTAATGGCGCCGATAATCATCACCACGGACAAGGCGGTATCCGACAGCTCGAACAACGGTGACAAGCGCGCCACCATGAAAATGCCGGCCGTTACCATGGTGGCCGCATGGATCAGCGCCGAGATCGGCGTCGGACCTTCCATGGAATCCGGCAACCACACGTGCAAAGGCACCTGTGCGGATTTACCAATCGCGCCCACAAACAGCAGGATGCAAATCACGGTGGGCACCGACCAGGACAGCCCGGAAAACAATTCGATATGCTGGCCACTGAGCACGGCGGTGTTCGCGAATACCTGCGAATAATCCAGGCTCCCGGAATAGGTGAGCACCAAGGCGATGCCCAGAATGAAGCCGAAGTCCCCCACCCGGTTGACAATAAAAGCCTTCAGCCCGGCGCGAATGGCTGTTGGGCGCTTGTACCAGAACCCGATCAGCAGATAAGAGACCAGCCCCACTAGCTCCCAGCCGATGAACAGCTGCAGAAAATTATTCGCCATCACCAGAATCAGCATCGAGAACGTGAACAGCGCGATATAACTGAAAAACCGCTTGTAGCTCGGATCCTCAGCCATATAGCCGATAGTGTAAATATGCACCATCAGTGATACGAAACTGACCACCGTCATCATGAGCGCGCTCAGGCGGTCAATCATGAAACCGATTGTGAAATGTATATTGCCGATGCTGCCCCAGTCGTACAGGTTGATGTTGTAAGCACCCATACCCGCAAATACCAACTGCCACAACACCCAGGCCGAGAGCGCTGTGGACAACGCTACACCAATGATTGTGAACACGTGCGCAGCGGATCGTGGGATGAATCGCATCCCGCAACCCACGATGATCGAGGCCACCAAGGGGGCAAGGACGATGGTGGTCAGAATTGCGGGCATATATGGATTCATATCAATGTTTCAGGCTGTCAATATCGTCAACGTTGATGCTGCTGCGATTGCGAAACAGCACCACCACGATAGCCAGGCCAATGGCGGCCTCGGCCGCTGCCACGGTGAGGATGAAGAACACGAAGACCTGCCCGGTGATGTCGTTGAGATAGCGCGAGAAGGCGATGAAATTGAAATTTGCGGCCAGTAGCAGCAACTCGATGCACATGAGCAACAAGATCACGTTCTTGCGGTTCAGGAATACGCCTGCCATCCCAATGGCAAATAACACACCGCCCAAGGCCAGAAAGTCGAATAGCGTAATCATGGCGTCTTCCCTCCCTGCCTGGGTTCCGATGGCATCTTGATGATGCGGATGCGGCCGTGTTTAGCGCTCACGCGCGATTGCTTGGCCGGATCCTGATGGCGTGTACCAGGGCGTCGGCGCAGGGTAAGCATGATGGCGGCCACGATGCCTACCAGCAGCACCACTGCGGCGATCTCGAAGGGGAAGGCATACTGTGTATAAATCACATTGCCCAATTCGCGGGTGTTGCTGAAAGTCGTGGCATGCGGCAGCGGCGTTCCGAAGGTCACGCCCATTTTCTGGCTCCACACCACGTAGCCAATCTCCAGCAATACGATCACGGCTACTACCACTCCGAGTGGCGCATAACGCACGAAGCCCTGCCGCATAGAGGCGGTATTGACGTCCAGCATCATCACCACAAACAGGAATAGCACCATCACGGCGCCTACATATACCAACACCAGCACCAGTGCCAGGAATTCCGCTTCCAGCAGCATCCACAAACCGGCGCTGGTGACAAACGCCAACACCAGGAATAACGCCGAATGCACGGGATTGCGTGAGGTGATGACGCCCACGGCCGAACCTACGGTGACGGCCGCCAGCACTATGAAAACCACGGTCTCTACCATATCCGGTTCCTCAGCGGTAAGGTGCGTCGGCCACGCGCTTGGCGGCGATCTGCGCTTCGTATTTGTCACCGATACCCAGTAATTTCTCCTTGGTGTAGATTTGCTCGCCGCGTTTCTCAAAATGAAAATCCGTGATGCCGGTCAACACGATGGCGTCCACCGGACAAGCTTCCTCACAAAAGCCGCAGTAGATGCACTTGAATAAATCAATGTCGTAGCGCGTGGTACGGCGTGTGCCGTCCTCGCGCTGCTCGGAATCAATGGTAATCGCCAAGGCCGGGCATACTGCCTCACATAATTTACAAGCGATACAACGCTCTTCGCCGTTTGCATAACGGCGCTGTGCAAGCAAGCCGCGGTAGCGCGGTGACTTGGGCGTGTGTTCCTCGGGATATCGGATGGTGGTCTTGTGCTGGAAGAATACCTTCAGCGTCAACGCCATACCCTGGAGCAACTCCACCAGCAACAGACTCTTGATCCAGCCAAGTATTCTTCTCATGGCACTCTCACGCGAACCACGGTGGAATCTTGAACACGACGGCTATGCCTTCCAGCACCAACCACAGGATGGTGATGGGAATGAAAACTTTCCAGCCCAGTCGCATGATCTGATCGTAGCGGTATCGCGGGAAGGTGCCGCGAAACCACAGAATGCAGTACAGGAAAAAGCAGATCTTCAGGGCAAACCAGATGAAGCTGGTGTGGACAAGAAAACCCGCGGGGCTAGCGGCCAGCCATGTCCAACCTTCGAGTGGTGACAGCCAACCGCCGCAGAACATGATCGTCGCCAGTGCCGAGATCAGTATCATGTTGGCGTATTCAGCCAGGAAAAATGCCGCGAAGGCGGTGCCGGAATATTCCACGTGGAAACCCGCGACGATCTCCGATTCGCCCTCGGCCACATCGAACGGCAGGCGATTGGTCTCAGCCACTCCCGAAATGAAATAGATAACGAACATCGGCAGCAATGGCCATGCGTACCAATGCCCGATGTTGCCGCTCTGCGCCAGCACGATCTGATTGAGGTTTAGGCTCTGACTCACCATCAGCACCCCCACCAGAGCAAATCCCATGGCGATTTCGTAGGACACCATTTGCGCAGCAGAGCGCATGGCACCTAAGAACGCGTATTTAGAATTCGACGCCCAACCGGACAGAATGATGCCGTATACGCCGAACGAGGTCAGCGACAATATATACAGAAGTCCGGCATCGGCATTTGACAGGATCACACCGTTGTCAAAGGGGATTGCCGCCCAGGCGGCAAAGGCCGTGGTGATGGAAATGATTGGCGCGATAAGAAACAGAAAGCGATTCGCGTTCGTGGGCAACACGACTTCCTTGAACACCAGCTTGAATACGTCGGCCCAAGGTTGCAACAGACCCCAAAGCCCCACACGGTTTGGTCCCATGCGCACCTGCATGAAGCCGATGACGCGCCGCTCGGCCAAGGTCATATAGGCCACCGCCACCAGCAGACACACGATAATGGCGATGATGCCGCCGATGGATTTCAGCGTCAGTTGCGCATCGAAAGGCAGCGCCGTCCAATAACCTGCAATGGTGTGGACGAACGACATCAGGCTTTCTCCACGACCACATCAGTTTGGAATGGACCGAATTCCGCGGTAGCGGCGATACCGGCAGCCAACCAGACATCCCCCGCCGCCACGCTCTCATCCAGCTTCACAGGCAGGCTGAGCTGAGAACCGTTATGTTTCACCGTTACGCTCTCACTGTCGGTGACCGTCATTCTCTTGGCGTCGGCCAAAGACAGACGCACCCAGGAGGTATCCGCGTCACGGGTTTCCTGCAAAGGGCCGGCACGACGCACCAACATATCCGTTGAATATAGCGGCACTTCGGCGACACGCCGGAAACCGTTGATGGACGCAGCAGGCATCACGATGCGCGTGCCAGAAAAAAGATTATCGGATTTGAGTTCACCCAGTGTTTTTTTCAACTCGTCGCGCACGTCTTCCGAAGACTGGTATTCAAAACCGGGAAGTTCACACAGATTGCCCAACACCCGCAGTATCTTCCAGGCAGGCCGGGCTTCACCTACGGGTTTCGTCATGCCGGTGAAACTCTGCCAGCGACCTTCGGCATTGACATATGTTCCGGAGGTCTCGCCAAAGGTCCCGGCCGGCAACAATACTGACGCGTAATCTTTCATGGTATCGGTCACAAACGGCGTGATAACCACGACGGATTTTGCTTGATCAAGTGCTGCCAGCGCGGCCGCGCTGTCCCAGCAATCCAGCTCCGGTTCCACGCCCATGAGCACATAGCTGCGGCGTGGGTGTGCGAACATCGCGCGGGCATCCAGCCCCTTGAGCGCGGCTTTTTTGCCGCCTTCGAGTCGATGCGGTACTGCACCGGCCAACCAGGCCCCGGCAGAATTTGCACCCTCGGAGATATAGCCCAGGCTCGCACCGGTGACTTCGGCCAGTGCCGCCGCCAGCGCGCGAATATCGGCATACGCCGGATGTTGCAGCGCCAGATGCCCCAGTAGAATCGTCTTGCGTTCACCTTTGAACAGTTCTGACGCAATCTTTTCGTGTTCCGCTGTCGGCTGCTGCGCTTTTACAAAATCCCTGAGATGCGCAGCCGCGACCTTTTTACCCAGAGCCGTCTTCAATATCGCTGCTAGCGCACTCGTCATGTCCTGCGATGCCACGCTAAGATACGCAGCTATCGGAAACAGGAATTCATAACGGCGTGGATTGAGAAACATCACTGCCGCACCCTGGGCACCGGCCAGGTGTTGGTTATGCGCTGCAAGTTGATTGGTGAAACTATCACTTCCGGCACCGCTGCCGCGCATGGCCGCCTTGCGCAGGCGATGGGCCAACAGCGGCGCTTCCTTGCGCATATTGGAACCGATTACGAATACGGTGTTGAGTTTCTCGATATCCTCGATGGACTGTCCCAGCCACGGGAATGGTGGCTCGAATTCGTCGTCGCGGAAATCCGCCTGGTGCATACGCGTGTCGATGCTGTGGATGCCGAGACCACGCGCCAGTTTCTGCATCAAATACAGCTCTTCCGTGGTGGAACTGGGTGAAGCGAGCACGCCCGCGTCACTGTGCACGCTGCGCAGGGCTTGTGCACTCGCTGCGAGCGCAGCCTCCCAATCGGTTTCGTGCCAGACACCCTGCTCCTTGACCATCGGGTGCTGGAGCCGGTCGAAACTGTGAATGCCGGTGTAACTGAAACGATCCCGGTCGGAAATCCAGGTCTCATTCACCGCCTCATTGTCTTTGGGCACCACGCGCATGACTTTACCGCGCAGCACGTGGCCGTACAGATTCGAGCCCACGCAGTCATGCGGCGACACGCCTTCGACCTGGGTCATCTCCCATCCGCGGCCGTGCATCTTGAAGGGCCTGGAGTTGAGCGCACCCACCGGGCACAGATCAATCACATTGCCGGAGAGTTCATGGTCGACACTACGGCCTATATAGGTGCCAACACGCGAATGCTCGCCGCGGCCGGTGTCGCCCAGTTCCTGGATACCGGCGATCTCCTGACCGAAGCGAATGCAACGCGTGCAGTAGATGCAGCGGGTCATGAAGGTAGAAATCAATGGGCCGATATTTTCGTCCTTAATGACGCGTTTGCGCTCTGAAAAGCGCGCGATGTCACGACCATACCCCATGGCCAGATCCTGCAGTTCGCACTCACCACCCTGGTCGCAGACTGGGCAATCCAGTGGATGATTGATGAGCAGGAATTCCATGGTTCCGCGTTGCGCGTTGAGCGCTCGTACCGAACGTGTGAATACCTTCATGCCTTCCGCCACCGGCGTGGCGCAGGCCACCAGTGGTTTTGGTGACTTTTCAACTTCGATGAGACACATGCGGCAGTTGGCAGCCACCGAGAGTTTTTCGTGGTAGCAAAAGCGCGGGATGTAAATTCCTTCGCGGTCGGCGGCCTGCATGATCATTTCGCCCTTGCGGGCCTGGATCGGCTTGCCGTCTATCTCAATGTTGACCAGTTGTTCTGCCATAACTTCCGCGCGTTGTGTGCTTAGGCTACTTGCCGCCGGGCACCAGGACCCACCATGCAGCAGCCGTGATCGATGTGGTACTGGAATTCGTCACGGAAATGTTTTATGAAACTTTGCACCGGCCAAGCGGCAGCATCGCCAAAGGCGCAGATGGTATGACCTTCGACGTGCTTGGAGGCATCCACTACCATGTCCAGATCCTGCTGCTGGCCTTGGCCATGCTCGATGCGGGATATCACTCGATGCATCCAACCGGTGCCTTCTCGACACGGTGTGCATTGGCCGCAGGATTCCGAGTAGAAAAACCGCGAAATTCGCTCCAGCGCTCTGACCATGCAGGTGGTCTCATCCATCACCACCACGGCACCGGAACCGAGCATGGTGCCGGCCTTGTGCAGCGAATCGAAATCCATGTCACAACCCAGCATGAGTTCGGCGGGCAACACCGGTGCCGATACGCCGCCCGGGATTACCGCTTTCATGCGCCGGCCTTTCCACATACCGCCTGCCAGCGCCAACAGATCCTTGAAGGGTATGCCCAGAGGAACTTCGAAATTGCCGGGATTGGCCACATGGCCAGTGACGGAAAAAATCTTGGTGCCACCGTTATTGGGTTTGCCGAACGCCGCAAACCACTTGGCGCCGTTCAGCATGATGCTTGGCACCGAAGCCAGGGTCTCGGTGTTGTTGACCGTGGTAGGCCGACCGAATACGCCGAAGTTCGCCGGGAACGGCGGTTTGAAACGTGGCCAACCCTTTTTGCCTTCCAGCGAATCCAGCAGAGCGGTTTCCTCACCGCAGATATAGGCACCAGCACCCAGATGTGCATGGATGTCGATATCCACGCCTGAACCGAGGATATTTTTGCCCAACAGCCCGGCTTTGTAAGCATCTTTGAGTGCCTGCTCAAAATGTTCAAATGGTTCGTCCATGAACTCACCGCGCATATAGTTGTAACCGACTTTGCAGCGCATCGCATAACAACCGATAGCCATACCCTCGACCAGCGCGTGCGGATTGAAGCGCAGAATATCGCGGTCCTTGCAAGTCCCCGGCTCGGATTCATCGGAATTGCATACCACGTAGGACGGCTCGGTGGGAGATTTGGGCATGAAACCCCATTTCACACCGGTGGGAAAACCTGCGCCACCGCGGCCGCGCAGACCGGAGGCTTTCACTTCCTCGATGACCTTATCTTGTGGAATCTTATCCTTGAGTATCTTCTTCCAGGCTTTGTAACCATCCACCTTGAGATAATTTTCATAGCTCCAGGATTTGTCGAATTGAAACGTCCGGTGACAGACCTGATCCAGCTGGATACTCACTTCAGGCCCTCCAGTATCTTGTCCACTTTCTCGGGCGTAAGGTTTTCGTAGTACTTGTGATCCACCATCATCATGGGGGCACCCGCGCAGGCCGCCAGACATTCCTCTTCACGTTTGAGGTAGCAGCGGCTATCCGGCGTGCTCTCGCCGGTCTTGACTCCCAGTTTCTTTTCAATGTGCGCGACGATCTCATCAGCACCCCGCAGCATGCAGGATATATTGGTACACACCGAGATGCTGTGTCGGCCAACCGGTTTGGTCTCGTACATGGAATAGAAGGTCGCTACTTCGTATACTTTGATCGGCTCCAGTTTCAGATAGGCCGCGACAGCATCCATCAATTCCACACTGAGATAACCGTTATTCTCGTGCTGCACTTCCCGTAGCGCCACGAATACGGCTGAGCGTTGACGGCCTTCGGGATATTTTTTAATAGCTTCGTCAATTGCCTGACGGGCATGTTTGGACAGCGTTTGTGCTTTGTCTGCGGCGGCCATCAGCGATCCACCTCACCAAAAACGATGTCCTGGGTGCCGATGATGGCCACCAGATCCTGCAGCATGTGGCCGCGCACCATTTCATCCAGCGCTGAAAGGTGTGCGAAGCCGGATGCACGGATCTTCACCCGGAACGGCTTGTTGGCACCATCGGAAATCATATACACACCGAACTCGCCCTTGGGATGCTCGATGGCGGCATATACTTCGCCTTCCGGCACACAATAGCCTTCGGTCATGTATTTGAAGTGATGGATGAGCGATTCCATGTCGGATTTCATCTGTTCGCGCTGCGGCGGCGTGACCTTGTGATCGTCGAGCCACACTGGACCGGGGTTCTGGCGCAGCCAAGCGATGCACTGCTTCACGATTTCATTGGACTGACGCATCTCCTCGATACGCACAAGATAACGGTCGTAGCAGTCGCCGTTCTCACCCACCGGAATATCGAAATTCAGATGATCGTACATTGCATAGGATTGCTTCTTGCGCAAGTCCCACTCGATGCCTGAGCCGCGCAGCATGGGACCGGAAAAACCCAGTTGCAGGGCACGTTCCGGCGTGACTACACCGATGCTCACGGTGCGCTGTTTCCAGATGCGATTATCGGTGAGCAGCGTTTCGTATTCGTCCACGCACTTGGGGAAACGTTCGGTGAAATCCTCGATGAAATCCAGCAGCGACCCCTGCCGCGCCTTGTTCATGCGCCGCATGTCGCCCTTGCTGCGGAAACGCGATTTCTCATAGTCTGGCATTTGCTCCGGCAAATCGCGGTACACGCCGCCAGGCCGGTAATAGGTCGCGTGCATGCGCGCACCGGATACCGCCTCATACATGTCCATGATGTCCTCACGTTCACGGAAACAATACAGAAATACCGTCATGGCGCCGATATCCAGTGCATGCGCACCCAGCCACAGCAGGTGGTTGGTGATGCGCGTGAGCTCGTCGTACATCGTCCGGATGTACAGCGCGCGGATCGGCGCTTCGATGCCCAATAGCTTTTCAATCGCCATTACATAGGCATGTTCGTTGCACATCATGGACACGTAATCCAGCCGATCCATGTAGCCGATGCTCTGGTTGTACGGTTTGCTTTCCGTGAGTTTCTCGGTGGCGCGGTGCAGTAGGCCGATGTGTGGATCAGCCTTGGTGACAACCTCGCCATCCATTTCCAGGATCAGGCGCAGCACACCGTGGGCCGCTGGGTGCTGTGGCCCAAAGTTCATGGTGAAATTGCGTATCTCAGGCATCCTTGGCGGCCTCGTTGAATGCTTCCTCGTAGCGCGGATCGTGGCGAATGACGCGCGGTACCAACACGCGCGGCTCGATACTCACCGGCTCATACACGACGCGCTTCTTCTCAGGGTCGTAACGAACTTCCACGTTGCCGGACAACGGAAAATCCTTGCGGAACGGGTGTCCGATGAAACCATAATCAGTGAGAATGCGGCGCAGATCCGGATGGCCGTTGAACAGGATGCCGAACAAATCAAAGGCTTCGCGCTCAAACCAGTTAGCTGAGGCCCAGATGTCCGTCACTGAATCCACCATGGGTGGCTCGTCTGGGCAGAACACCCTCAGCCGCAAACGCTGGTTGTGTCGGATAGATAAAAGTTGGTACGCCACGGCAAAACGCCGCTGTTCACGCTCACTCGTCTCTAGGGGCCGTCGGTTTACGCCGCGGCTAAAGCCGGTAGTGGTGGCGCTTTCTGTGCGCCATTGCGCATCGCCATAGCCTAGATAATCCACACCCGATACGTCCATCAGCTGCTCGAAGCGGAACGGTTCTTCGTCCCGCAGCACGCGGCAGATCTCGTGCAATTTCGCCGCGCCCACTTCATAGACCAGTTGATCCACCGTAGACGGCACGCGTTTGACGGCTTCGCTAAAACGCGACTCCACTTGTCCGGCGAGTTTGTCGGTGGTTGCACTCATTCGTTTACTCGTCTAGCGGGCGATGGTGTTGGTGCGTTTGATTTTCTTCTGCAACTGAATGACGCCGTAGAGCAGTTGTTCAGCACTCGGCGGGCAGCCAGGCACGTACACGTCCACCGGCACGATGCGGTCGCAGCCGCGTACCACGGAATAAGAATAATGGTAGTAGCCGCCGCCATTGGCACAAGAACCCATGGAAATTACCCAGCGAGGTTCGGCCATCTGGTCATAGACCTTACGCAAGGGCGGAGCCATCTTGTTTACCAGCGTGCCAGCGACGATCATCACATCGGATTGGCGTGGGCTGGGTCGGAAGATCACGCCGAAGCGGTCCAGGTCATAACGCGCCGCGCCCGCATGCATCATTTCCACAGCACAGCAGGCCAAACCGAAGGTCATCGGCCAAAGCGATCCTGTACGTGCCCAGTTCACCAGCGCGTCCACACTGGTGGTCACGAAGCCCTTCTGTTGCATGCCTTCGTCTATTCCCATTCGAGCGCACCCTTTTTCCACTCATATATGAAACCCACTACCAGGATGGCGAGGAAGATCATCATGGCGAAGAACCCGAACAGACCCAGGCCGTGTAATGCCACGGCCCAGGGAAACAGGAAGGCAATCTCGAGATCGAAGATGATGAACAGGATGGCGACGAGGTAGTAGCGCACGTCGAATTTCATGCGGCTGTCCTCAAACGGCTCGAAGCCGCATTCGTAGGGCGAGTCTTTTTCACTGTTCGGGCGGCGGTTGCGCAGCAGCGTACTGGAAATAAACCCCGCCCCCACCAACACGCCCCCGAACAGGAAGCCTGTGATCAGGAACAAAAGAATTGGGACGTAATTCTGGAGCATGCTCTCCTGCCTAAGATTACGAGGTACTGAGCCCTTCCAGGACCTATCTCAAAACTGCTGCGCTTGGCATAACATTGTTGCGAGTCGGCTCAAAATCCTCATGTACTGGCGTGTACACTCCGGTTTTCGCCGCCGTGCGCCTCGTTCTGCCTGCGCTCACGACGATTTGAGATAGGTTCTAGTATCCGAACACCGGTTAAAGCTGGTGCCGACGGGGAGACTCGAACTCCCAAGGGTTTTGCCCACTACCACCTCAAGGTAGCGTGTC
>JBOIBD010000035.1:0-18416 GCA_050739415.1 Gammaproteobacteria bacterium
CCATAGTTTCGGTGGAAATACTCTGCTGTACCGTCAGGGTGTGCTTCCCAGCGCGAGACGTAAGCGCTAGACATATCCAACTGTGTCGCTTGTGGATATGTGACGTGGTCACGAGGTGTAACCACAATCCCGCCGAAGCCGTGCCGGTGGAAGTAATCTTCAACGGCCAGCGGTAGAGCTGTATGGATATGGAGTTTTTGTACATCGTATACGTACCTCATAGTGGCCCGCCCGAGCGAACTGGGTGTCGGGGCCACACCAACACCTAGGTGAGAAAAGACCGGCCTTAATGTTTCAACGAACGCTGGCCCTGAGTTCTTCCAGCTGTCGTCCCAGCGCTCGATGGGAACGAGCCACGATGTGGTGCGCCCGAACGCAAGGCGCGCGGCCAGGACATGCCCATGTTCGTCGGCCAGTACCTTATGATGAGGAGAACCGCACCAGTTATGAATATATCGAGCCATAGCTGGGCTATTAAGGCTCTCCACAAAACAGACTTGAGAGACTTGAGCGAGGCGTTCATCGAGACTAATTCCCTGAAACACCTCTCCATACTCTCCGTATAGCTGACCGCTTTCGTGGTCATAGTATGTGAGCGGTTTGTTTGCATTAGTTGACACTCTCCTCTTCTCTGGAAATGTCGGGCGTGATATTCGCCTGTTCTTCTGACTCTGGATAAGGGGTAAACAATCCATACTGGTGTTCCTTAATCCAAATTACCTCAGTTCTATCGCCACGCCCGTTCGCCATAGAAGCTGAATTTTGTACGGCCGACTTGTGAGTGATTGAGTCTCGTTTCCAATCACTCAGCTTTTCCTCATACGTTTTGCTGCTGTACATTGACACAACCGCCTGTCCTTTGATGGTCTGGAGCCGGTCCAGCATTTTGACATGGCGGTCGAATGGCAACTCGTTCTGGTAGTTGTTATGGGCCTCTCTGGACTCGTATGTGTATGGCGGGTCCAGGTAGAATAGAGTATCTGGAGAGTCATACATGTCGATAACCTTCATGAAGTCCAGGTTTTCAATCACAACTCCTCTGAGTCGGTCGGTGAAGTGTGGTAGTGCTTCTACCCGGTTGTTCCAGCCGAACGCAAGGTCGAGCGTCTTGCTCGGCTTCCAGGGAGACCTGGGGCTTTCCTCGTGCGCGTAGCCCTGGATGATGGTGACGAACCAGCATCGCGCCCACTCCACTCTATCTTGCCAGGTGTCAGTCCAGTTATCGCTAAGGAAGAGGTCAGACAGTACTTCCCACTTTACGCGACAACTGTAAAATTCCTCCCTACTGTACGGTGTGTTCCAGAGTGCTTCATACAGCTCATCTCCATAGTCCCTTAGGACTTTGAAGAAATTAACGACGTTGCCGATGTCGTTATAGACATCGAGCCACGACGGATACTTGTAGAAAGTGATGCTGCCGCCGCCACCGAACACGTCCACAAATGTTCGGTGCGGTGGAAAGTGACTCACAATCCAGGCAGCATCCCTGGATTTCCCGCCGTAGTAGAGAAGCGGGGTGACGCTCCGCTTCTCTTTCGGCGTGACTTTCTTTGGGGCTGATGGCTTATAGCCCCTGACCTTCAGTGGTCTTGGCATCGTTTTCCTCAGTCCTATATAAGGTGGTATGGAAACCACAAGCATCGCACTTGTACACGGCGTAGCCGTCCGTGTAGTCTATTAGTTCAGGTGTGGCTATGCAGTGACACCTGCGGCATGATACTGTGGCCGGAAACTGAAACTTAGGCATCTTTCTCTTCTGGGAGTTCGAGGAAAAGCTCGCCATCAGTTGCCTCACTTTCTGCTACAATGTCATGGGCCGTTTTGGCCGCCAGTTTCTTAATCATTTTTTCTACCTCCTCTTCTAGCGGCGGACTGACTTTGTGAACCTTTTTCATCTGCCAGGCAAAGATGCGCTCGAGCAGTTTCATATCAACTTCCTTTCTCGCAACACAGCGATATACTGTGTTGCTTTATGCGTCGAAACTTTAACCCCGCTAGCCGCTGTCATGGCAGCAGCCAGGGAAGAACGACTGGTTGCTCCGGCATCCCATAGCCGGGCAGCTAGAGCCAGCTCATCATCCTGGGCGCTTCCCAGGACTTGGGTAACCATAGGCTTAATGTCAGGGTCATCCTCTGACTTTGGCTCTGGCAGTGGCTCGTACTCGTAATCGTACTGTGGTATCACGCGGTGCGGCACCGGAATGTGGCTCACGCCATCTTCCGGCTCGCTGGCCTTAACCTCAATGAGGCGGCCATGCCGCTGCAGATAGCCGCCATGGTGCGAGTGCTCTATATGCTCATAGCGCATGAACCACTTGTAAATCCATAGTGCCATGAACACTATGGTAAACGCGGCCAGGATGTAGCCGGCGTACACCAGCACCAAACGGATTAGGTACATGGTGTAGGCGAAAATGAGCAGCAGCGCGACGCACGCTGCAATCTCAAGCATTCTTTTTTCGATGGTGCACTCCTTTCTCCTTTAAATGCTCCTGCATACAATCATCACAGGTTACTCCGCCTTGCCCCTGGAGCCCTGGATACCAGGTCTGCGACTCGTGGACTTTTGTCCCACAAGTATCGCAGCGCTCTTGCTGCGTTGCAGCTCTGATTGCTTTGATTAAGAGGCTCTCTTTATCCTCTGGCATAGTTACTCCTTAATTGCCTTGTCTGATGGTTTAATGGTGTACATTCTACTACCAATTCTTTTGGCAGCAAACTTTACACCATTGTACTTCACTGCATAGTGGCTATGCTTTGTTTCAAGCCATTCCACATCGCCTATGAAACTGTCAACTACGCAGTCGTTGGTGTCGAGCACATCAACGTGACGTTTCCGCCATATACCATCCCATGCCCTTTCGCTCATGTGTTATTCCTTGTCAACTATCATGACGCTATAGACTACTAACCACTTCTCATCGCGTGGCCCAATCATGTCGTTGACCACATCCTTGAGCTGCATGTTGGAGCGATTGTCTATGGCGTCTTCTATGGTACTACGGTTCAAGCGGTACGAGAGGGTGATAACTATTTCACCCTCATGGCCTGGGTACTCGTCTTCGGTGATACCAGTCACAAGCACAGCGTAGCCATTCTGCGGCCTTTTTTCGTTGGCCTCATCAAAGAGGTCGGCGAAATCCTGCCGGTTGGCCGGGCGGCGCTCTGTACCTGTGAACCACCCGGCGCGATGCATTCTGTCACCAGGATAGTACTCTACTCCAGCGTAGCCAGGCACAACCATGAGCGGCTCGAAGGCCGCGTTGACCCGACCTAACATCCTGTCGAGCTGCTCCTTCAGTGGCACAAAGGGGTTCTCCAGTCGGAGAGCCTCTTCACGCCCGTGGCCTCTGGCTTGCTGGTACGTCCGGCCCCTTTTGAGGGCCGAACGTATACGCTTGATGTACTTTTCGCTACGCTTGGCCATGCGTTACCCTGTGTGAGTAATAAACGGACATCGCCTCATTGACGAATGCTGCCAAGTCTTTTACTCGAAGACTTTCAGCTTCTCGCTCGCAGCGTTCCTCCACCTCTTCGGCGACCAGGCTAGGTCGCTGCTGGTACAGGTAGCGGCCGAAGTTTACGGCCATGTCCTCTTCAGTCATACGTACCTCATATTGTACGTATTCCCGCCGGAGCGCGTGCGGATACGCTCAACCACGATGTCCAGAGTGGTGTTCCAGTCACCAGGGCCGTAGCGTGGGATGAAGGTGTCCTTGAACTCTTGTTCAATGGCCATGCTTATGAAGCTTATGTAAATGGGGTTTGGCAGCGCCTTGTTGTCAATGGCACTGACTCTGATAACCTGGCGGTACTTGGACTCGTACTCAACAACTTCTCCTGTGCTGGCGTCGATGACCGGCGCCTTTTTGCTGTCGCTGAAACGCACCGTTGCCGGGTGCATCATGCAGCCACAGACTGTCAGTGTACGATTGAGGTACGTATCAACCGGCTGACATTGCGCCTTGGTGTACTGGTCCGTATAGCGGCGGATAGCTCGGAACTGTTCTTCTGGAATGTCAGGTGACAGCTCAAGGCCGTAGATAAGCTCTACGTTTTTGGGTTGCCACTGGACTATGGATTGTAGCACGTTAGCTGGATTGTGGGTGAGTACGACCTGTGTACCATCCTCTAGTTCTGTTGTCACGCTGGTATTTTGACCAGCGGCATTGTCTTTAACTGTCACTTTCGTCTCCTTCTTCCGGTAGCTCGAGCTCGAGACCGGACTCATCTTCTGGTACATATTCATCAACCTCTGGCTCGCCAGTTGGCTCGCCTTCAGTCTCTTCATCAGTAGCTCCCATTTCGTCAAGGAGCTCTCTAGCCGCCTCCATCTGAGAAAAGAGTTCGGAGATGTTCTCTCCAAGCTCCTGTCGAATGTCAGCGATGGAAGCTTCAATTGTACTGAGTTTTACCTCAAGCGCTGTGAGCTTTTCCTCACAGCGCTTAATCCTCTTTTCTGCGAGAGGTACGAACTCAGCGAATGTTATGACTTTGTTCATCTTACCTCCTAAAATGGATGTACATCATCTGGTACTTCGTCAGGCTCGGGTGTCTGGCCGCCCGACTTGAGTTTACCAACAAAGACAACCTCTTGTGCCATGAGTGAATATGCTTTTCTCACGATGTTATCTTTGTCGGTGTACTCACGCTCCTGCAGGTTGCCGGACACGATAACCTTACTGCCGGACTGGAGCCACTGAGCGCATGTCTCGGCCCTCTTGCCGCTTACAAAGACCGGTATCCACATGGTTGTTTCTGACTTCGACTTGAAGTCCCACTGGCTCACGGCGACGCTGAAGCGCGTGTAGGGGTTGCCAGATGGATTGTAGTTCATCTCAGGGTCGCGGCCGAGGTTGCCGGAAATGGTGAGGATATTGATAGAGCTTGACATTACTCTTGCTCCGAGAGAAAGTTTTCTAAGTCGGTGCTGGTTTGGCGGCATGTTTCCGCCAAACCATCAGCGATAGCTGCCGCCCTGGCCGTGTTCTCAATGACTTCAAAGTCACTGGCCTTACGTGGATAGTCCACGTAGAGTGCAGTTATCAGAGCATGTAACTGCACTTCTAGGGCGCGTATGTGCGCCATTTGTTGGTCGTGGTTCATAATACTCCTTTTTGGTAGGTGAGCCGGGCATCATTAGCTGGCGCCCGGCTCTTTGACTGCTTCCTATGTGTGCGTGGTTATAGCGACCTTTATACCTCACTTTCTAGAGAGAGTGTATCAGGCGCGATGATTGAGAGAGAAGGTAGCGCCTGATTTGTTCTCTATTCACAGTATACCATAGGGTTGATAAACATACAATAGATACTCTGCATATAATACATAGAACTTGCCTATTGACAACATCCACTACTTTATGTTATACTATCTATAGATGTACAGGCATTGTCCTTTGATGGACCATGCCTGTTTTTTATTGGAGTATAGCATTATGCAGAACCACCCACTCAATCGAAATATGGCGGCCGTTCCTGGACCGGGTCGTGTGGCCCAACCACCTATTATTGTAGGTGGTACTGCTGCTCCACCTACTGCAGTACCGCCACGGCGGATAGCAGTTCCGCCTATTATTGTAGCTAACATGCCCAAGTGGGTGCAGCGACGGATAGCCAGTGGCAAGCGTGTCTGGCACTGGCCACCTACAGCGCTGCCTATTCCAAAGAGGACAACTACATCCAGGCACAGAAGGGTAGCTAGACCATACTGATGGCCGATGAAATTACCACTACAACAGAACTGGAAGGAGCAGCAGCAAATGCCGAGGTTGCAGCCCAACAAGCCAACGAGGCTACCGCCGCCGCAACGGGGGCGGCAATCAATCAGGGTCAGCTCATCGAGGCAGTCACCGCAGCCTCAAGGGAAGACGCCCAGCGCGCTAGAGATCAATCTGAACAAGCTGCAGCGGAAAGCCAGGCAGCTGCTGAGTTATCCGCCCTCACAGCGGAAACGCTAGCGGCGGAAGTGAGGGCGCTACTTGAAGAACACAGCAATAGGCTGTCAGCTCTGGAAAATCGGCCCGCTGTATCTGTTGCTCCTACAGAGGAAGCAGTCAGTCCAATTGACCCTGCTGCTGTTCAGGAAGAGCAGCACGCTGAAGCTACGGATACGAGTGGAGAAAAGTCCACATCGTCGCGTAAGCGACATGGGAGGAGACGGCGATGAGTGATATTATAAGTTCTGGTCCAGTGCCATTTACCATAGAGCCAACGACCTCGACCAAGTGGAAACTGGTCAAGGGTCCGAACGGTGAAGGTAAGCTTATCCTTGAGGCTACCACTAGCGACAAGCCCGATGAGAAGTACGAAGTTGTCGTGCCAGTACAGAAAGTACCAGAGTGTAAAGAGTGCCAATCGTAGAGTCACCGGCCAGGCTCCCTGGCTGGACACTTATCAGGGGCGCACAAAAGGGCAATCGCTATCGTTCCCCTGATGGGCATGAGGTCGGCCAGTGGGCATATGCCACGGCGCTGAAGCATTATCAGAAAACAGGTATTGTACCACAGACACCGCTTGGTGAAGCCTGGAAGAAATATCAAAAAGGCGCGTCTAGTTCTGCCCGGCATACACCGGTGTATGAGGATTTATCAATAGAAGTCCCCGCCGGTGCTGAGGATGAAAGCATACTGGTGCAACTGCCAGAGGTCACGGCTAAGTCCTCTGGGCGTACTAAGGCTGGCTTCTTTAACGCTAGGGAAATGTCACAGGGGTTGGCAACTCTGCTGGTTATTATGACCAGCATAGCCGCTGTGGCCTTGCGACTACCTGAAGCCCAAATGACTGAGCAAGAGGTCAGGGCTATTTCTATACCGCTCGCTAATATCATCGAGCGGTCCAAATACAACAAAGCCGTCGGTGGCTTCATCGTCGATAAGTCAGATTATATGACGCTAGGCTATGCGCTCTATGTATATGTAGACCGTGTAGCTGCAGCAGCTAGGAGTAGACATGAGTCAGCAAATCAAGGACCCGTTAGAAATTCTGGGCAAGCTCCAGGAGCCGAGCCAGGAGCCGGAGTCAATGGGCGTGGTGCCCCCCTCCCGCCTACACCAGCGGGTCTCAGAGGGTTTACTCCAGGCGTTTAGGACTATGGCGCCGAAGGTCGGCGGCCCTATAGGTATGAGTATGGGAATGCTACAAGGCTTCTTAGCGACCGGCATTAACAAGATGTCGGAAGAGAAGTTAAAAGAAGAGTTTGGAAACCTGGAGATGATGATACACTCCTGGTTAAATGAAGAGGAGTAAACATGGTCCTGACGCTCGATGACATTACGCTGAACCCTGGTGAACGGGGTATCGCGCTCGGTATGACGCAGACTGGTAAGTCCACGTTATCTGAGCACCTCATCGAGCAGTGGCGGGCCAGGCCAGAACGTTCCTTCACCTTGATTGCCGACACTAAGCCACGCTTTCGCGGCACACGCGAACTGGACGGGCGCCCATGTTCGGTAAGCGGTCGTTACCGCAAGAACGACTGGGGCGAAGAGATACCGAATTCTGTCGTGCTGCCCATGCACGACCCACGCTCTGAGTTACGTATGGCCAGACAACTCAAGTATGACGTAGCAATAGCTCAGATATCTGAGCGAAACTACCAAAACATTATGAAAGTGAGTGACTCGATACGCTATGCCTACGAAGACAGAACTCCACGCCGACCCCTCTACATTTACGTCGATGAGCTCAATAACTTTTTCCGTGATGCCCCACGCGCCGCCGCTGCTCCCATTATTATGGTGCTCACTAGTGGCGCTGAGCGCCACGTTAGCTTTCTTGGTGCTGCTCAGCGCCCGCGTCATATCTCAATAGAAGCTATGGAGTCTATGACCAAGCTTTATTGGTTCTATACCCCATTCACTGAGGATAATCGTCACCTGAGAAATATGGGTGTTCCGGATAATGCCAGGCCACCCAGGCGCTATTATCAGTTTTACTTCTTTGATAGGTACACCCGGCGCGAGGGCATTGCTCAACTGCAACTGCAGCGCACCAAGATGTCAGCAGGAGCAAGACATGGACTTTGAAGACCTGGCGCGAAAGTACCAGGAAGAAAATGAACGGCTCAGACTTGAGTTGTTTAGGGTTAACCGCTCACGTATTAACTGGCAACAATACGCGATGCGTAGCGTGAATTGGGTAGAGCACCACTACCTATTTTGTATGGTGCTTCTGCTCGCCGTTTCGTATATCGTCAGCGATGCCATAGAACTCTATGGCACCTGGAATGGAGTAAAGAAACACAATGGCTGAAGGTGAAAAAGTCGGTGGCAAGATAGGTCACTATATTGACCTGGCCGACCATCCACTGGTGTTTGCTGTGGCAATGTGCTTTGTCATATTTCCAATAGCGGCATTACTTAATTGGGGCTTCACAGAGCTTGGTTGGCCTGGCCCTGCCAGCTTGTTCAAAAACCCGTAACAACGTTTCGCTGTGTGACGGGCACAGTGTATTCGCCACGGGGATTGGACACCTAATATGCCAGCGGCAGCAGCGCCTGCTCAGTCTAACTCACAACAGTTGAGTCCTGGTAGTCGCTTTAGTATCCCGCCTTTTACCGATGAAGTAGAGCAGCCCGACAACAATGACGGGCTCGTTGCGAACTTCAGTGCGTCCTCACAGGTACAGGTACAGGGGCTTATTCCATTTCAGCAGTCAGACGTTATCTACGAATGGCTACTGTTTGTGAGCGTGGTCGAGACCATTACCGGCACGACCAGTATCACACAGTCTCCGCTTTACCCTGAAATCTACCTTGGCCCATTTCAGTTGAATATGCAGTACCAGTACCCCGCCATCGACGTGGCTTCAGGGCTGGACCTATCACTCATTACTGAGATGCGCCCGTTCGTCAGTAATAGCAATGCCTACCCACTGCAGCGTGGCGCTCACGCTCTCTCGTCTCTTTACTCTTCACAGGTCGACCAGGTTACCTCGCAGACTGCGTATCCTGATGCAGTAACTGCCGTTCAGGATACTCGTAACTTCCTGATAGAGATACCGGCATGTGTGTACTTTGATGAGTACTACGAGCTCGATGAAACCGGCAACGCCATCAGCGGCCCGCATACCGGGTATGTCAGTCCTCAGAACATGGGAGGCTACGCGCGTGTCGTCACCCCAAGTGTCAAACTCAACGCGCTCATTAACGCCGGACCAGACCAATCTCCTTATACGGCTGTGGGGGCGCCTGCTGCTGTTGGGGTTGCCACGCTCGGCTTCTCCCGCATCGGAGTTCTTGGTAACGTTGATAGTTCAGTTTTGCCGCAGCCGACCAACTGGCAGTACAACATCACCCACCTTAGATGGGGACTCGGCGGTGTCAGCAAAACCAGCATCCCACTGAACAGCGCGTTCGCTGGCCAAATTATGGCCATCGCTGTGCGTCTCTACGACCCGGTAGCGAATGCCCCAATTGTATTGGAGACAGCGCTCAGTACTGCAACTAACGCTATTCAGCTACTCTATGGCGGCTCTGTCAACCGATGGGTAGGTAATGAACAGCGAATGCAGTGGCGCTTCTTTGGTCAGCACGGCTACTTGCCACGCCAAGGCGTGATTATCCTCGACCTGGCCACTGATAGGAACGGGCATATCACCAACTCGTATGTTCTGAACACACTCAGAACTGCCGCCGTCAACCTCAACCTGCTCTTCACGGGCGCGCTGAGCGTGAGTGCCTACGCTGAGATTACTATTGAAGGTCTACGTTACGTGCCATTGCCGGTGCGGCCAAACCAATAAGGAGTAGTCAATGAGTGGAAGTCCTGGGCTGGGTACATCCAGTTCAATTATAAACGGACAGCTTGTTCCTCAGACCAGGAGCTCGTTGTTCTTTCCGATGGCCATTGGGCCGATTATCCAGGGCGTGCCAGCGTCACCACCACAGTCATCTGGTGGTGGTGGCAGCGGTATGTCAAACGCTGCTGTAGCTGCTGGTGCTAATCCCTGGAGCCCGGTACAGTCCCCTGTGCCATGGCTCATAGGTATGTTCATTGTAGGGTACCTGCTCTTACGTCACGTTCATTGGGGGTACTAAATGAATATAGCAGGAGTGTTCGTAGTGCTGGTAGGCGCGCTGCTGGTTGTTATAGCCCTACGTGGCACTCAGGACCAGGTATTCCCGTGGTTCTTTGGTAACAATAGCAGCAGCAGCAGTACGAACCCACATGATATACCAGGTACTAAGACGCCCAACCCGAACTGCGGTACACTTGGCTGCTCAATCGTGGTGCAAATACTCGACCCTATTCAGTATGAGCTGGCTTGTGCAGGTTGCTGATGCCAAAAAGAAAAAGTAAGAACAAAGCCTATGAGAGCTTACCAGATTGGGCTAAGCCAGAAAGCGGACATCGTCCGCCCAATAAGAAGTTCAGGGCTAAGTTTGATGCACGGCCTAATGCTTCAGCAGGCACAGCAGCAGGTGGAGCGGCCCCTGCACCAGCTCCTGCACCAGCTCCTGCGCCAGCAGCACCAGCGCCAGCAAAGGCCGCTGCAAGGACTTCTGCGCCACGCTCACCACGGTTCTCGTATAGCCCACGAGCTACAATGAAACCAATGGGTGGTAGCGCACAGGTTGTGTTTGTCATCATGATGGTACTCTTTCTGGCCGCCAGCTGGAGTAACTTTGTGGTGCCACTACTCTCAGTCGTTTGGAATAAGACGACTGACCCAACTAAGAATAGTGTCACAAATATTAATTGGAAAGTACCAATTGGCCTGGGCCTGATGGTAATTTTCATGACATTTATCAGCAGTATCAGCGATGACGCCGCCGGGCTTATGATACTCATGGCGTTAGGCATGATTACTGTTTATGCGATAGAGACAAAAGGCGGTGCATTTAGCAGTTTATTCAACTGGATAAACCCGGCATCGCCAGCACCTGGCTCGTATACATCGAACCAGCCCAGCGCACCAGGGCATGGTGCCACACAGTAAAGGAGCGACTGATGCCACATCTACCAACCCTCATCTGGATACTGGTTATCCTGGTGGCTGGATACTTTCTGCTGAAGTGGATGGGAGTGCTCTAATGTCAAAGGGAATTATTGAGATTATCAGTTGGATAATCCTGGCGGCGCTAGCTGTGCTGGTTGTGATGAATGCCAGTAAGGTCGCCACCGTGGTTACCTCAGTTGGTGGTTTCTGGACGACTGAGACTTCTATGTTCACTGGCTCCAACTATGGGAACTCCAACTATGGAAAGGCTGCCTGATGAGGAACTCAGCGTCTCGCCAGTCCAGTATGCCAGCCCACCCTGGACAGCCACTGGACTTTGTGAAGACCGGTATTAAAGAGAGTACCGGTATACCTGAGTCCTTTAACTATATTGCTCCGGTTGTCAAGTACGCTCCTGCTGAGTTCCAACCTGGACCAGTTTACAGAGGTGGACTGGCAACAGCTGTTGGTCATCAACCGTGGAATTTCACTGATGCCTGGACTGCATACTCAACGCCCGCTCAAATGGACTATGCGTATGTGGCCAGCTATAAGGGAAGCCAGTCGGCAGCTTCCTACGCTGTGGCACAGCAGGCTATCAGTCAGCTGCTGGCACTGAGGAGTATCAACGCCAGTGGCTGAGTTAGATGAACTAGAACGGCATGAAGAGCTCTTAAAAAGTAAGGAGAGTCGCCTACAGCAGGCGCACGAAAGGCGTATGGAAACTGAGCCTAACAAACAGAAGGGCAGTGTTAGTAAAGGCTTAGGTGACTTCTTCGGCGGTATCATGGCCCATAAGGGAATGCTACTGGGTATCGGTGGGGCTATTGTGGTCATCGTGATAGTATACTACGTTATCAACAACCAGAATAGTTCTAACAATACGGCCAACAGTGCACCAGACCTGAGCAGTGGCGGATACCTGCCATCGGATATCAGCGCTCAGCTGGCCAGTATTAACAACCAGCTTAGCTCACTGGGCCAGGGTACCGGTGGTACTACGAGTGGTACTGGTGGTACTACAGCTGGCGGTGGTGGCACTACAACTGGTGGTGCTGCAGCCAATGAAGGGCCGTGGTTGCCACTGTCCTACTCTGGCACCAGTCCGCTGCCGCCGGCGACTGGTAGTCAAGGTTCTCAATCACCGCTGTATGGTGCTGGCTATTGGGTTACCGGCGGGCGTAACACTGGCCAGTACATGATTTACAACAACAAGGGGCAGTCGTTCAGCCTGAATAATCTCTTCCCTTTCCAGGGCGCGACTTTCGTACCTGGCGGCGGCGGTCGTCTTTGGTACAGTATGCCAGGTCAGGCAAGCCTGCAGCTCCTGACAAACGGCGGCTACCTAGGTGAGAACCCATCTGGTGTTGGCAACAACTGGCCTGGCATGAGCCGGGCGGAACAGTGGTATAGTGGCTGATGCCTAAGAAAGTCGAACGCCGTCTTTGGAAAGAGGCAAAAGAGAAATTCCCTGGTGATGAAGAGAAGCAGAAAGCTTATGTATACGGCACGATGAATAAGCTTGGACTGCTTTCTCACCACCATGGAAAGGAGCAGAAGAGTGGCTAGTAGTACCTATACACGGCAGCAGTGGGCTGTAGCTTTCCTGAATGGACTGGGCAATGCTAATCCATCACAGTCGGTAGTGAACTGGGTTATCAACTGGACGAACCAGGAAGGTAACGCCGTTGG
The DNA here is from genome assembly GCA_050739415.1 of Gammaproteobacteria bacterium. Taxonomy (GTDB): domain Bacteria; phylum Pseudomonadota; class Gammaproteobacteria; order Natronospirales; family REEB76; genus REEB76. The sequence goes on from JBOIBD010000035.1 coordinate 12,631, forward strand.
TGGACAGGGAGATTTCAACCTACTCAACACCACGCAGTCAGAGCCAGGTTCCTACGGTGGTGGAAGTCAGGGTAATATTCAGTACTTTGACTCATTCAGCAGTGGCATCGCCGCAAACGACCAGGTTATCCAAAACGGGTTGTATCCTGACCTGCTCAGCGCTTTGCAGAATAACGACTTCAATGCACTGGCCAGCGGCAGCGGCAACATCGTTAGCGAGATGGGTACCTGGGGTACAGGCTGGAATAGTTGGTATGCCAACACACCATCTAGCCTCTCACTCGGCCAGCAATTCCCACTCAATGGCTCAAACGTGGGTACATTGCAAGCGCCCACCGGCAGCAATAGCAGTAGTAGTTCCAGTGGCAGCGACCCGCTGGGTATCTTTGCCGCGCTGGGTTTGCCCAGCAGCGCTGATGTAGCCAACTTCGCTCAGCAGTTCATGCTCATTTTTTTTGGTGGCCTGATTATACTTATCGGTGTCCTGGTTGTTTTCTTCAGCAGTGACAGTGGGAAAAAGGTAGCCAAGGCCGGAGCTGAGGTAGCGATAGCATGACGATATACGAGCCGACGTTTCTGCAAGATATGGCAGAGTGGATTAGCGACCCAAGTATACCCATGTATGGGCGCTGGGACGCACCATCCAGCGCTTTGGAAGGTGGAGTTGACCTGGCCAGTCCAGGTGGCACTCCTGTCTACGCTCTAGCTACGGGGCCAATTGTGGGGCTTGGTGACTTCTGGCATGGCGGTGGAAACTGTCTCTATCAAGGCGGCGCCGGTTGTACGTTCGCTGGCGGCGTTGTTACCACCCGTATCAATGTACCGGGCTATGGCGCCAACGACCTATACTACCAGCATATCCAGTTAGCACCTGGTTTGGCAGTAGGGCAAACGGTGCAGCAGGGACAGCTGCTGGGCACCATCAACCCGGCGTTTGGCGAGGTCGAGATGGGCTTCAACGCTGACTGGGGCGGCGTATGGGGCGCTAGCCACCCGGCGCCCTGGGTTACCGACCCGCGTCCACTGATTGCGGCGTTGATGAGTGGCAACAATACGCCGTATACAGGTAGTACAAGTGGCAGCAGCGGCAGCGTTACGGACCCACTGAGCGGAGTTGGCCAGTCTATTCTAACAAGCCTGGGTTTGCCCAGCAGCGCTGATGTAGCCAACTTCGCTCAGCAGTTCATGCTCATTTTTTTTGGTGGCCTGATTATACTTATCGGTGTCCTGGTTGTTTTCTTCAGTCAGAAAAGTCAGGAGTCGGCAGCATGAGCGACCTTATTCCGTTTATTGACCTTACAACTGCTGTTGTTGGAACTACAGGAACTATTCAATTACCGCTGGCCGGTATGACAGGTAACCAGCCATCGCACCTGCGTATCTTTAACGAGAGTGGCTGCGGTCTTCAGATACAGTTCAATGACGGCAGTGACGACTACGTGCCAGCCGGTGCGTGGCCCGTCTATGAGCTTGGCAATAGCGTCACACAAATGAGCTGGCAGGTGACATACGTTATACCTAACGCGCCTATCAACCAGCTACAGCTCATCTACTATTATCCAGGCGAGAACGTTCCAGCACAGCCAACGCTGGGAAATAGCCCTATTGGCATCACAGGAAGCGTAACCACGGGCGGAAGCACACTAAGTAATGAAGGCAATCCATCTGGTACAGAAGTCATTGATATCGGCGACAGCGCGCTGGCAAAGCTGTGGGATATCTTTACAGATCACTTCACCATCAGTGTGGACCAGGGCGGTGTTCTCCATGCCGCCCTTAAAGGGAACAGCAGTGGCAACGCACTGCAGATAGGACAGGCTGGTGATACTAGCGAAGTTCTTGGCAGTCTGAGTGTAGACCAGCTGCTGTCTGTTTCAACAGCAGATATCGAAACAATAACATCAAGCGGAGACTTGAACGTGAATGTACCAGCTGCTAACACGCAAAAGTTCAATGTTGGCGGCGCAGAAATATTCGCCATTAATGGTAATGGCCCAAAGGTAGAAGCGGGTTCGGCCATGCAATGGCCAGGAGGAACTATCACCAATATAGCAGTTGGATACAACGCTTCCGTAACTGGGACAATAAACCTGAGTTTCAGTCCAAGTCAGGTATTCATCAACTGTAACATATCGCAGCCAGGAAGCGCGACTATTGGTTCAAGTATCAGTGGTAGTTCATTCACTGCACACGTCGGCGCGGGCAACGGCTTCTGGTGGATGGCAATACAAGCGTAGGAGTAGTATGCTGCCTTACATTATACGACTTGCAATATCACTGGCCATTATGCTGATGCTGATTATCACACTGGTCATCATCGTGGTATTCGAGAGAAGCTTAGAAGAAAGAGTAAAGGCGCTAGAGGATAAGCTAGATGGTACTGGAGCTTCTGATAGCCATCATTAACTTAGTAACAGCAGGTATTGTACTTGTAGCGGCAATTGTCACTATTAGAAAAAAGAGAAACGGCAATGGTAACAAGAACGGGGGCACTAAGCCCGGCGGTAGTGTACCTAGGGTTGATAGCCCTGGCAATAATTAGCGGTATCGGCGAGTTTTTTAAGGTAGTACCATCTGGTACAACTGCTGTTATCATCGGCGGAGCGTTAAGCACTGGCGGCGTCCATGCTGGCTTCCAAATAGGACAGGCAAGCATGGCACCACCTGCAGCAGCGCAACCACCAGCACAGGCGTCGGCGCACCCATGAACCTTACAAAGTGGCTACATGATATTAATGTGAAACTCTCAGGAGCGCCTGATATGTACCTGACAGGTGGCCTGCTCATCCTGGCGGTCGTTGCCGTGATTATTGCTTTCAAAGCACCACCACTGGTGAAGGCTACGGCACTGACCTGGATAGTCATGCCATAAGGAGTTGTTATGTTTCAGCTAAGGCCAGTAGAATATGCCTTCTACGCAGTAGTTGTGCTTGTGATTGCCATACTGCTGTTTCCTGACTTCTTCGGAAGCCTGGTAGATGGCAGCATAGCACCAGCTATCGACCGTCTGGCAGAGAACTGGCTCCATGACAGGGGCCTGGTCGTCAAGGAAGAGGAGCTAGATGCCAACAGCGAGTCATAAAGAAGATAGCCTGGATGAATACTGGCGCGGTATCATGGACCAGCACGCCAAACTCATTCAGCAGATGCAAGGCTATATTGTAAAGAAAAAGCCCGTTGATGATGGCACCTTTCTCGACGAATACGCCGTCGCCACGGGGGACACTATAGCCAAGATATACAACGGTTTCGACAGACCGGCGCTGGTGAACTCAATCATCGCCTACGCTAATGCTGCTGGCAGCATAAACATAGGTGCGAGAACTATGCCGATACCAGCAGGCTTAACCGTACTAGAAAATATTGCGATGATAGTGTACCCAGCGGATATAATGTCGGTGGTCTGTGCCACATCAGGCGCCCTTTTCATCGAGGTGATGGGTAAGGTGTTGAGCGGTACAGAGTGGAGCAGAGTATGAGCTCCAACACCAACGTTACACAGGCCCTTGGGCCCACCGGTCCAGTTGAGATATCCGCCACGAGTAACGGATACATTAATGTCAATGCCAGCATAGCTCCATCTGGTGAGCAGAATGTCAACCTGAACCAGGTGAACGGCACTGCTATTGGCAGCGGGAACCCTGTGCCGGTGACGGTAGAGAACTCTATTTCTGCGAGCAACCCATCGGTATCTACTACTGGAACAGCAGTGCCAGCTGACGCGACATTTATGGGTGGCGTTAATGCTGGTGACCTGCTCGGTATTGCCGTAGATAGTTCTGGCCGACTATATGTCAGCGTTATCGGCACACTGCCTGCTGGCACAAACAGTATCGGGCACGTCGATGTCGATAACTTCCCAGCTACGCAGCCCGTATCTGGCAGTGTGGGCGTCAGCAACTTCCCAGCTACGCAGCCCGTATCTGGCAGTGTAAGCGTCAGCAACTTCCCAGCTGAAACAGACCAGCTAGGTACGCCATGGGATGTGGCCGAGGAGCAAACCAACGCTGCTATTAGCTTGACATCGCCTACTCCCGCCAGCGGGCATATGGCGTACCTCACTGGGATTGAGGTCACTGCTGGCCCGTCTACCAGCTCTGGTAATGGCGACCTATCGGTCGGTGGTATGCCCAACGGACCCTGGCTCTTTATTGTCATTGTACCCACCGGCGCTAACTTCAACGGCAACGTCAACCAATGGGAGTGGACACATGCTCGACCAGCATCAGCAACGGCCACGCCTATCAGCATAGCGCTGCCTGCGCTTGGCAGTGGAACGGGCCGTGTTTCAGTCGTAGCGCATGGCTACATATTGTGAGGTGAATTGTGCAATGGTTCGAGTACGCAATATGCGTACCATACGGAAATAAAAGCTATGATACACAATACGGGTATAGCCATGACATGGACGTGGCTACCATACCGAACACAACTGTTACGGCCCTACTTGCGGGCACGCTTACGGACATATCCGAGCCGATATGGGGGAAGCAGGTTTGTCTCAAACTCGATGAAGCCATCAATGGCGTCGATTTTATGGGTTATCTCCACCTCGCAGCAGTCAACCCCCTACTTAATGTCGGGCAGCATATTGCAGCAGGCACTGTACTGGGATGGAGTGGCGGCTGCACTCAGTCGAGCCAGTATGGCAGCACATATAACCCCACCGGCACCAACTTTCTCAACGCCATCAGTCAGTCGTCCCAACCTCAGACTGGTATCGCACTGATGTACGGCCCGGTCTACGGTTCTGGCGCTGGTTGGAATATGTCGTTAAACCCTGACCCAAAACTTGACCCAACATCTATAGTCAAAGCCGCAATAGCGGCCTACAAACAAGGAGAAGTCATGATACCGAGTGGATGGGACGATAACGGTACGGAGTTGTCGAACCCCATAAATAAATTTGTCGTCAGCGGCGCTTTTCGCACGTACCTGATGTCACAGGGGAACTGGTACCCTAACAACGTGCCACTACAGAACCAGGGGCAACTGGAGCAACTTGAGTTCTCTAATACCACGCTTGGTGGAGGTACCTCACAGGTTTTTGTGATGACCCGCCTGGAGCAAACGCCCTCACACGATAATGGTCAAGTTTTTGAGGGATATCTCGGCCAGGAAGTCCTCGCGGTCTACTCTCTTCTCCAACAGGCAGGAAGTGGAGTACCGCCCGTGGCGCCCGCTCTCCTGCAACTGATTGCCGATATCAACGCTGCTATGCAGAAGTTTGGTTCGGCAATCAACCCGCCTACGCCACCCCCGTCGGCGTAGGCAAAAAAAATAGTCCAGCACTTCCCTGTTTGAAGTGCTGGACTATTTTTTGCGCCTACGCCAAACCGATTACCAGTCCGGCGTGTTGTGCTGTGGGACGCTGCGCGTCACGGCCTGGTCGGATACCCGCCGTATTCCATGTATGAGGCAAACGCCGCCTCATACATCTTCGCCACCGAGGTGGCCGTGCTTGCAGCTGCGACGGCATCTCCATATGCCGCTTGCGACGGCGTTGTACCCGTCGCCTTTTCATAGGCACGAAAGGCCTCCCATACGGCGTCATTTACTGCCTGACAATTCTCATACGCTGAAATTGTCTGCCAATCCATCGTCTTTCTCGCTTTCTCCGGCGTTGCCGGTGTGCCGCCCGTCGCTGTGTGGGACGCGGGCGGCGTGGATGAACTACTTTCGGTGGCCGCCGTACTTTATGGGGCCACCATACTTGTAACAATCACACACTGAGCGTTCGCGACACTCAAATGTGCTACCGTCTTCGCGGCGGTAGGTCACCATAT
>JBOIBD010000036.1:0-18279 GCA_050739415.1 Gammaproteobacteria bacterium
GCTTGGTCTTGGGCGCATCCAAACCGAATTCAGGCAACACCACTAGACGCTGCTGGCGCACCAGTTCCGAAACGATGACACGCATGGCACCCTGATACATCTTGCGATTGACTTTCTGACTATGGTCACGCGGTACCGCTGCGAATGTTTTGCCGCCACCGCGCCACAACGGGCTGCGGATCGAACCTGCGCGTGCCTGACCGGAACCTTTCTGGGCATGTGGCTTGCGGCCGCCACCGCGCACCATACCGCGTGTCTTCTGGGCCTTGGTGCCGGCGCGGCCTCCCGCCATATACGCCGTAACCACTTGGTGCACTAGCGCTTCATTGAATTCATGTCCGAAGGTCGCGTCTGAGAGGGTGATGGACTGACCGCCGGTATTGTTGTGCAATTGCAGTTCCATTCCGGCCTCCTCAACCACGGACCACAGGCCGAATGATGACGCTGCCGCCCTCGGACCCAGGCACGGCACCCTTCACCAACAGCAGATTCTTCTCAGTATCAACACGCACTACTTCAAGATGCAGTGCGGTGCGGCGCTTGTTGCCCAGGTGGCCCGACATCTTCTTGCCGGGGAATACACGACCCGGCGTCTGGCGCTGACCGATGGAACCCGGCGCGCGATGCGACAGCGAGTTACCGTGGGTGGCATCGCCCATGGTGAAATGGTGACGTTTGATGGTGCCCTGAAAACCCTTGCCGATACTGGTGCCGGTGACACTTACTTTCTGGCCGGGTTTGAAAATATCCACCTTGATTTCGGCGCCGGGTTTCAAGTCGGTGCCTTCATCTCCAGCGAGGGTAAATTCGCCGGATATACGCCCGGCACCTGTACCGGCCTTGGCATAATGGCCGGCGAGCGCCTTGCTCACACGAATCGTATGCCGGGTCCCGGTGGTTACCTGCACGGATCGATACCCATCGGTCTCAGTGGTTTTCACCTGGGTGATGCGGTTGGGCTCGACTTCGATGACGGTCACAGGCACAGACACGCCGTCTTCCGAGAAAACACGGGTCATGCCGCATTTGCGGCCGATTACGCCGATACTCATATTTATAGTCCTCATCATCGCACCGACTGCGATTGGTCAGTGCTGCCTAAATCACGCGCGGCCCGGTGAGGGGTCCCCACCGGGCCGCAGAGAGCCGTGGATTATACCAGTCTGCAGTAACCCTGCAACAGAGCTTTGACCCTCAATTCAGCTTGATCTGGACATCCACACCAGCCGGTAAATCCAGCTTCATCAAAGCATCCACGGTCTTGTCCGTGGGATCCAGGATATCCATAAGTCGTTTGTGGGTGCGGATTTCGTACTGGTCCCGGGCATCTTTGTCCACATGTGGTGAAACCAGAATGGTGAAACGCTCCATCTTCACGGGCAGCGGAATCGGGCCGTTTACCTGGGCACCGGTGCGCCGCGCGGTCTCCACGATCTCCTTGGCCGACTTGTCTATGAGCCGGTGGTCGAAGGCCTTCAAACGGATGCGGATAGTCTGGGTTGCCATGTGTATTACTCCAGTATCTTCGCCACCACGCCGGCGCCGACGGTGCGGCCGCCTTCGCGGATGGCGAAGCGCAGACCATCTTCCATGGCGATCGGGTTGATCAGGCTCACCACCATCTTGATGTTGTCGCCGGGCATGACCATCTCGACCCCCTTGGGCAGGTCCACAGAGCCGGTCACATCCGTGGTGCGGAAGTAAAACTGCGGCCGGTAACCGTTGAAGAACGGGGTATGCCGCCCACCTTCTTCCTTGGTGAGTACGTAGACTTCGGCTTCAAACTTGGTGTGCGGGGTGATGGAGCCGGGTTTGGCCAGCACCTGGCCACGCTCAACTTCCTCACGCTTGGTGCCGCGCAGCAGCACGCCGACGTTGTCACCCGCCTGGCCTTGGTCCAAGAGCTTCCTGAACATCTCCACGCCGGTTACCACGGTCTTGGTAGTCGGGCGAATGCCGATGATCTCGATCTCGTCGCCAACCTTGACGATGCCGCGCTCAATACGTCCGGTGACCACGGTGCCGCGGCCGGAGATCGAAAATACGTCTTCCACCGGCATCAGAAAGGCGCCGTCAATCAGGCGCTTGGGCTCGGGGATCCATGAATCGAGCGCGTCCACCAACTTCTCGATGCTGGGGATGCCGATGGGCGAGGTGTCGCCTTCCAAGGCCTTTAAGGCCGAACCGATGATGATCGGGGTCTTGTCACCGGGGAATTTGTAGACTGTCAGCAGATCGCGTACTTCCATCTCGACTAACTGCAACAGCTCAGCATCGTCCACCATGTCAGCCTTGTTCATGTACACCACGATATACGGCACGCCGACCTGGCGGGCTAGCAGAATGTGCTCGCGGGTCTGGGGCATGGGGCCGTCGGCAGACGATACCACCAGGATGGCGCCGTCCATCTGGGCGGCACCGGTGATCATGTTCTTGACGTAGTCGGCGTGGCCGGGGCAGTCCACGTGTGCGTAGTGGCGCTTGGCCGACTCGTATTCCACGTGGCTGGTCGCAATGGTAATGCCACGCGCTTTCTCTTCGGGGGCATTGTCAATCTGGTCGTAGGCCTTGGCCTCTCCGCCAAACTTCTTCGACTGGATCACGGTCAAGGCCGCTGTCAGCGTGGTCTTGCCATGGTCAACATGCCCGATGGTGCCCACGTTTACGTGCGGCTTGGTACGCTCAAATTTTGCCTTGGACACAGCGCTCTCCTCGATTCAGCGTTATTTGTTTACGATGCTTTCTTGATGACCGCTTCCGCGACGTTCGCGGGGGTCTCCATGTACTTCTCGAACTCCATGGAATACGTGGCACGGCCCTGGGTCGCGGAGCGCATGGAGGTGGCGTAGCCGAACATCTCCGCCAACGGCACTTCTGCGCGCACGATGCGCCCGGCCGGCGCCTCTTCGGTGCCTTGCACCTGACCGCGGCGGCGGTGCAAGTCGCCGATGATATCGCCCATGAAGTCATCCGGCGTCACCACTTCCACTTTCATGATGGGTTCTAACAGCACCGGCTTGGCCTTCTTGCAGCCTTCCTTGAAACCCATGGAACCGGCAATTTTGAACGCCATTTCGTTGGAATCCACATCATGATAGGAACCATCGAAGATGGTGACCTTCACATCCACCACCGGATAACCCGCGAGAATGCCGTTCTTCATCTGCTCCTGGATACCCTTGTCCACAGCCGGGATGTATTCGCGCGGCACCACACCACCCACGACACCGTTGACGAATTCGTAACCCTTGCCGGCTGGTTGCGGTTCGATTTTGAGCCACACATGCCCGTACTGGCCGCGACCGCCGGATTGGCGGATGAACTTGCCTTCGGATTCGACGCTGGCGCGGATGGTCTCACGGTAGGCGACTTGGGGCTTGCCGACGTTGGCTTCCACATTGAACTCTCGCTTCATGCGATCCACGATGATCTCAAGATGCAGCTCGCCCATGCCGGAGATGATGGTCTGGCCGGATTCTTCATCGGTATGCACCCGGAACGACGGATCTTCCTGCGCCAGCTTCTGCAGCGCGATACCCATTTTTTCCTGGTCCACCTTGGTTTTTGGTTCCACCGCCACCGAGATCACGGGTTCGGGGAACTCCATCTTCTCCAGGATAATGACCTTGTCCGGATCGGTGAGCGTATCGCCGGTGGTGACATCTTTCAGACCCACAGCCGCGGCGATGTCGCCAGCGAGCACTTCCTTAATCTCTTTACGGTCATTGGCGTGCATCTGCAACAGACGGCCGATGCGCTCCTTTCTGCTCTTGATGGGGTTGTACACCGTGTCTCCGGATTTCAGCACACCGGAATACACCCGGAAAAAGGTTAGCGTACCCACGAATGGGTCGGTCATGATTTTGAACGCTAGCGCCGAGAACGGCTCGTCGTCCCTGGGATGGCGTTCCGCGGGAGTACCGTCCTTGTCATCAAGATGGCCTTTCACAGCCGGCACGTCGGGCGGCGCCGGCAGATAATAGACCACCGCATCCAGCATCATCTGCACGCCCTTATTCTTGAAAGCCGAGCCACACAGCATTGGCACGATTTCGTTTTTGATCGTGCGCGCACGAATACCCTTGTGTATCTCCTCCATGGAAAGCGAGGTACCTTCAAGGTATTTGTTCATCAGCTCATCCGTGCCTTCGGCAGCGGCTTCGACCATCTTGTCATGCCATTCTTTCGCCTGGGCCATCAGCTCAGCGGGAATCTCGTGCTCTTCAAACTTCATGCCCTGGGTCGCATCATCCCAGTAAATGGCCTTCATCTTGACCAGGTCCACCACACCTTTGAAGTTTTCCTCGGCACCGATGGGGATCTCGATCGGCACCGGCGTCGCCCCCAGACGTTCTTTGATCTGCTGATAGACACGGAAAAAATTCGCGCCGGCACGGTCCATCTTGTTGACGAACGCCAACCGCGGCACGCCATACTTGGTGGCCTGGCGCCACACCGTCTCGGATTGGGGCTCGACGCCACCTACGGCGCAGAACACCGCGCAAGCGCCATCCAGCACGCGCAAGCTGCGCTCGACTTCAATGGTGAAATCCACGTGACCAGGAGTATCGATGATATTGATACGATGCTCGGGCCAGGTCTGATCCATGCCCTTCCAGAAACAAGTGGTGGCTGCCGAAGTGATGGTGATGCCACGCTCCTGTTCCTGTTCCATCCAGTCCATGACGGCTGCGCCGTCGTGCACTTCGCCTATCTTGTGGGATACGCCAGTGTAGAACAGGATGCGCTCGGTCGTGGTGGTCTTGCCGGCATCGATGTGAGCCATGATGCCGATGTTGCGATAACGCTCGATGGGAGTAATACGGGCCACGACAGGAATCCTCGGAAAAATCTAAATCTAGAATGAATGCTTACCAGCGGTAATGCGCGAAAGCCTTGTTGGCCTCAGCCATGCGGTGCACGTCCTCGCGCTTCTTCACGGCGTTGCCGCGATTCTCGGAGGCTTCCATGAGCTCGTTGGCAAGCCGCATGGGCATGGACTTCTCAGTGCGCGCGCGCGCCGACTCGATGATCCAGCGCATCGCCAGCGCCTGCTGACGCGTGGCCCGCACTTCCACCGGAACTTGGTAGGTCGCGCCGCCCACACGGCGGGATTTCACTTCCACCATGGGGCGCACGTTGTCGAGCGCACGGTCTAATACTTCAATTGGATCGCCACCGCGTTTGCCGCCGATCTGATCGAGGGCGCCGTACACAATACGTTCGGCTACGGCTTTCTTGCCGCTCTTCATGACCATGTTGACGAACTTGGCGAGCCGTTCGCTACCGAACTTCGGATCGGGAAGAATTGTGCGCTTATCAGCCTGTTTTCTGCGGGACATGGACGCTTACCTTACGCTCAGGATTTGGGACGCTTGGCGCCGTATTTCGAACGGCTCTGCTTGCGGTCGTTGACGCCAGCGCAATCGAGGCTGCCACGCACCGTGTGGTAACGCACGCCAGGCAGATCTTTGACGCGGCCACCGCGGATTAATACCACCGAGTGCTCCTGCAGATTGTGGCCTTCGCCGCCGATGTAGCTGATGACCTCGAAACCGTTGGTCAGGCGCACCTTGGCGACTTTGCGCAACGCCGAATTGGGTTTTTTCGGGGTGGTGGTGTACACACGCGTGCATACACCGCGCTTTTGCGGACTGCCAGCCAGTGCCGGTACTCTGGTTTTTTCGATCCTGCGGGTGCGCGGTTTGCGCACCAGCTGATTAAAAGTTGCCATGAAACAACTCTCGCTGTTGATGTATATGGAATAAACCACTGCGGGACGGACGCACTCAGACCCGGAAAGAAGAAACAGGCCGGTCAGAACCGGCCTGTTTCGGTAATCCCGCGGGGGTCGACCTTTTTCTGGTCGCCGTTGCGCCGCCTGTAAAGCGGTGGGATTCTAGGGATGTGGGGCGCCAGTGTCAAGGAAGCCGCTCTATTCCAGCTTCAACCCTGTGCTTGCTCCGCTGGTTGCGCGTCCGTCGGAATCGCTGTGGGCGTCTCTTTGGAGTCTGTCGCAAACAGGGCCTCCGCTTCGGACGCCGCCAACGCCGCCTCATCAACGGGCACCTCGGCACGCTGTTTGCGCCGTTGTTCGTGGTAAGCATAGCCGGTACCGGCCGGAATCAGCCGTCCCACGATGACGTTCTCCTTCAGGCCGCGCAGGTCATCCTGCAGGCCACGTACCGCAGCTTCCGTGAGCACGCGCGTAGTCTCCTGGAATGAGGCCGCCGAGATGAACGATTCGGTGGCCAGCGATGCCTTGGTGATGCCGAGCAGCACCGGTTCGACCTCGGCGCTCGCCTTGTCTTCCGCGACCATCTTTTCGTTTTCGTCCAGCGCCCGGCCGCGATCCATCTGCTCGCCGCGCAGGAAGCGGGTCTCGCCGGATGTGGCAATTTCCACCTTGCGCAGCATCTGGCGGATGATCACCTCGATATGCTTGTCGTTGATCTTTACGCCCTGCAGACGGTACACGTCCTGGATTTCGCGAACTAGGTAATCAGCCAGTGCGGTGACGCCCAACAGACGCAAAATGTCGTGTGGGTTTGGCTCGCCATCAGCGATAACCTCGCCTTTTTCCACGCGCTCGCCCTCGAACACGTTCACCGTACGCCACTTCGGTATAAGCAGTTCATGCTGCTCACTGTCATCATCGGTGATGACGAGACGCTGTTTGCCCTTGGTATCCTTGCCGAAGCTCACGGTACCGGAGTATTCGGCAAGAATCGCCTGCTCCTTCGGCTTGCGGGCCTCGAACAAATCCGCGACGCGCGGCAAGCCGCCGGTGATGTCGCGGGTCTTGGAGGATTCCTGCGGGATGCGCGCGATCACGTCACCCACACCCACCCGGGTGCCGTCTTCGACACTCACGATGGCACCCGGTGGCAATTGATAGTGCGCCGGGATTTCGGTACCCGCCAGGAACAAACCGCGGCCTTTGTCGTCCATCAGCTTTACAGTGGGGCGCAAGTCCTTACCTAGCGTGCCGCGCATCTTGGGATCCGTCACCACAATGCTGGACAAACCCGTGATCTCATCCAACTGACGATTGACAGTGATGCCTTCCACGAAATCGTTAAACTGCAGCGTGCCCGCCACTTCTGTCACGATGGGATGGGTATGTGGATCCCAGGTGGCCGCCAGTTGACCCGCCTGTGCCTTGTCGCCATCCGTGACCATGAGGGTTGCGCCATACGGAATCTTGTAACGCTCGCGCTCGCGGCCAAACTCATCAATGACGCCCAGCTCGCCGGAACGCGATACCGCGACCCAGTGACCCTTGGCGTGTTGCACGGTCTTGATGTTGTGCAACTTGACGCTGCCAGCGGCCTTGATCTCAACGCTCGAGATGGCTGCCGCACGCGATGCCGCGCCGCCGATGTGGAAAGTACGCATCGTAAGCTGGGTACCCGGCTCACCGATGGATTGCGCCGCAATCACGCCTACCGCTTCGCCAATATTCACGCGAATGCCACGCGCCAGATCACGGCCGTAGCATTGCGCGCACACACCATAGCGGGTCGCGCAGGTGATGGCTGAACGTACCCGCACATGATCGATGCCCAGTTCCTCAAGTTTTTCCACCAGCCGCTCATCCAGCAACGTTCCGGCTTCAATCACGACTTTCTTCGACCCGGGCAGCGTTGCCGGCTGCGCCAAGATGCGTCCGAGCACCCGTTCCCGCAGAGGCTCGACCACGTCACCGCCTTCCACAATAGGCTTCATGCTCAGGCCATCAGTGGTACCGCAATCCACCTCGGTCACCACTAGATCCTGAGCCACGTCCACCAGACGCCGAGTGAGATAACCGGAATTCGCGGTCTTCAAAGCCGTGTCCGCGAGTCCCTTGCGGGCGCCGTGGGTGGAGATGAAGTACTGCAACACATTCAGCCCCTCACGGAAGTTCGCCGTGATGGGGGTCTCGATGATCGAGCCATCGGGTTTGGCCATGAGTCCGCGCATACCCGCCAACTGACGAATCTGTGCCGCGGAACCGCGCGCGCCCGAATCGGCCATCATGTAAATGGAGTTGTATGACTGTTGGCGCACTTTGTTACCTTTGTGGTCGACAACCTCCTCACTACCGAGTTTCTCCATCATGGCCTTCGCCACCTGATCGTTGGTGCGCGACCAGATATCCACCACCTTGTTATAGCGTTCACCGTTGGTTACGAGACCCGAAGCGTACTGGTCTTCAATCTCCTTCACCTCGGTTTCAGCGGCTGCCAGGATGCGGCCCTTCTGCTCCGGCACCACCATGTCATCCACGCCGATGGAAACACCAGCGCGGGTCGCGTAGCCGAAACCTGTGTACATGATCTTGTCGGCGAACACCACGGTTTCCTTGAGACCCACACGGCGATAGCAGGTATTGATCAGCGAGGATATGGCCTTCTTGCTCATATCGCGATTGATCAACTCGAATGGTAAACCCTTTGGCAGAATCTCTGAGAGCAACGCACGACCTACAGTAGTATCCACACGACGTGTGCGGCTTTCGAAACTGCCATCGTCCTGTATCAGATGATCACTGATACGCACTTTGATGCGCGCCTGTAAATCCACTTGGCGGACTTCCCAGGCGCGGTGCACTTCGGCCACGTCGCTGAAGAACATGCCTTCACCCTTGGCATTGACACGCTCGCGGGTCAGGTAATACAGGCCCAGCACCACGTCCTGCGACGGCACGATGATGGGTTCGCCGTTCGCCGGCGACAGGATGTTGTTGGAACTCATCATCAAGGCACGCGCTTCCAGCTGCGCTTCCAGCGACAGCGGTACGTGTACCGCCATCTGGTCGCCATCGAAGTCGGCGTTGAACGCAGTGCACACTAGCGGATGCAACTGGATGGCCTTGCCCTCAACCAGCTGCGGCTCGAAGGCCTGGATACCCAGGCGGTGCAAAGTGGGTGCGCGGTTGAGCATCACCGGATGTTCACGGATCACCTCTTCGAGGATGTCCCAGACTTCCGGACCTTCGCGCTCCACCATCTTCTTGGCGGCCTTGATGGTCGTGGCCATACCGCGCAGTTGCAACTTGGAAAAAATGAACGGCTTGAACAGCTCCAGCGCCATCTTCTTGGGCAGACCGCACTGATGGAGTTTCAGAGCCGGACCCACTACGATCACAGAGCGGCCCGAGTAATCCACGCGCTTGCCCAGCAGGTTCTGGCGGAAACGCCCCTGCTTGCCCTTAATCATGTCGGCCAGCGATTTCAAGGGGCGCTTGTTGGATCCGGTGATAGCGCGGCCGCGGCGGCCATTGTCCAGCAGCGCGTCCACGGATTCCTGCAGCATGCGCTTTTCGTTGCGCACGATAATATCCGGCGCATTCAATTCCAGCAGCCGTTTCAGACGGTTGTTGCGGTTGATGACGCGACGATACAGATCGTTGAGATCTGAGGTGGCAAAGCGGCCGCCTTCCAGCGGCACCAGCGGCCGCAGATCCGGCGGCAGCACCGGCAGCACGGTCATCACCATCCACTCCGGTTTGTTGCCCGATTCCAGGAACGATTCCATGAGTTTCAGGCGCTTGGACAGGCGCTTGATCTTGGTCTCGGAGTTGGTACCGCCGATCTCCTCGCGCAGCGTCGCTGCTTCCTTCTGCAGATCAACGGATTTCAGCAGTTCGTACACGGCTTCCGCACCCATGCGCGCGTCGAAGTCATCACCGTGTTCCTCGATGGCTTCCAGATACGATTCGTCGGACAGGAGCTGGCCGCGTTCCAACGGCGTCATGCCCGGATCCACCACCACGAAGGCTTCAAAATACAGCACGCGTTCGATCTCGCGCAGCGTCATGTCCAGCATCAGGCCGATACGCGAGGGCAGTGATTTCAGAAACCATATATGCGCCACCGGCGAGGCCAGTTCGATGTGGCCCATGCGCTCACGGCGCACCTTGGCGACCGTGACTTCCACACCGCATTTTTCGCAGATTACGCCGCGGTGCTTCAAGCGCTTGTACTTGCCGCACAGACACTCGTAATCCTTCACCGGTCCGAAGATCTTGGCGCAGAACAGGCCATCGCGCTCTGGTTTGAAGGTGCGGTAGTTGATGGTCTCCGGCTTCTTGACCTCACCATAGGACCACGACCGAATCAGTTCCGGTGAGGCGAGCCCGATGTGCAACACATCGAAATCTTCTACTTGGCCCTGAGTCTTCAACAATTTCAGTAAGTCTTTCATGTTTGCTTCACCGTCGGTTAACTGGTTTCAATGCTTGAACGTGAATTTTGTTTGTCAATCCCGCTCCAGTTCGATATTGATAGCCAGCGAACGAATTTCCTTGACCAGTACGTTAAACGATTCAGGCATGCCCGCCTCCATCCGGTGGTCGCCATCCACGATGTTCTTGTACATCTTGGTGCGGCCGATGGTATCGTCGGACTTGACCGTGAGCATCTCCTGGAGCGTGTAGGCGGCGCCGTAGGCTTCCAGTGCCCAGACTTCCATTTCGCCGAAACGTTGACCGCCGAATTGCGCTTTGCCGCCCAGCGGTTGCTGGGTGACGAGCGAATATGGACCGGTAGAACGCGCATGCATCTTGTCGTCCACAAGATGGTTCAACTTCAGCATGTACATGTAGCCCACGGTCACCTGTCGTTCAAAGGCTTCACCGGTACGGCCGTCATACAGCGTGGTCTGACCGGACTCCGGCAGGTCCGCGAGCTTCAGAAGATGCTTGATCTCCTCTTCACTGGCACCATCGAATACCGGTGTCGCTACCGGCACGCCTTCGCGCAGGTTCTCAGCCAAAGTGGTGATCTCGGTTTCGCTGAACGAAGCCAGATCTTCTTTCTTTCCGCCGGTCCGGTTGTAGACCTGCTCCAGGAATTTGCGCAGCTCTTCGGACTTGGCCTGTGCGTCCAACAGCTTGCCGATCTTGTGGCCGATACCTTTCGCGGCCCAACCTAGATGCGTCTCCAGAATCTGGCCGATGTTCATACGCGAAGGCACGCCCAGGGGGTTGAGTACCACATCCACCGGCGTACCGTCAGCGGCGTAGGGCATGTCCTCCACCGGTACAATCATCGAGATCACGCCCTTGTTGCCGTGCCGACCGGCCATCTTGTCACCCGGTTGCACACGGCGTTTCACCGCCAGGAATACCTTCACCATCTTGATGACGCCCGGCGCCAGATCATCGCCCGCTGTAATCTTGCGTTTCTTCTCCTCGTAGCGGCGCTCGAACTCGCTGTGCTGAGCCTTCAGCGTCGTCGCAACTTTTTCCAACTGCTGGTTGGCTTCGTCGTTCTTCAAACGGATCTCAAACCATTTCTCGCGCGGCAGTTCCTCGAGATAGCCCTTGGTGATCTTGGCGCCGGACTTGAGACCCTCGGGACCGCCTTCCGCCACCTTGCCCAGCAGCATCTTCTCGACACGTTGGAAGATATCCTCTTCCAGAATGCGGCGCTGATCGTTCAAGTCTTTGCGCACCTTCTCCAGTTCAGACTTCTCGATGCTGAAAGCGCGCGAATCCTTGTCCACACCATCGCGGGTGAACACGCGCACATCGATCACGGTACCGTCCATGCCGGGCGGTACGCGCAGTGATGTGTCCTTCACGTCCGAGGCCTTCTCTCCAAAGATGGCGCGCAACAGTTTTTCTTCCGGTGTCAGTTGAGTCTCGCCCTTGGGTGTGACCTTGCCAACCAGGATGTCACCAGACTTCATCTCGGCGCCGATGTAAGCGATGCCCGCTTCATCGAGTTTTCCGAGCGCGCCCTCGCCAACGTTGGGGATGTCAGCAGTGATTTCTTCGGAGCCCAGCTTGGTGTCGCGCGCAACACAGGTAAGCTCTTCGATGTGGATGGTGGTGAATCGTTCTTCTTCCACCACGCGCTCGGAAATGAGGATGGAATCCTCATAGTTGTAGCCGTTCCAGGGCATGAATGCGATCAGCAGGTTCTGACCCAACGCCAGCTCGCCCAGATCCGTCGAGGGACCGTCGGCGAGAGCATCTGCACGTGCGATTACGTCGCCCGGCTTCACCAGCGGCCGTTGATTGATGCAGGTGTTCTGGTTGGAACGCGTGTACTTGGTGAGGTTATAGATATCCACGCCGGCTTCTGCGGCTTGGGTCTCCTCGTCGTTGACACGCACCACGATACGACCCGCGTCCACGGAATCCACCACGCCACCGCGCTTGGCCACTACCACCACGCCCGAGTCGAGCGCCACGGTGCGTTCGATGCCGGTCCCGACCAGCGGTTTTTCCGTGCGCAGCGTCGGCACCGCCTGGCGCTGCATGTTCGAGCCCATGAGCGCACGGTTGGCATCGTCGTGTTCCAGGAACGGGATCAGCGCCGCGGCGATGGATACGATCTGCTTGGGCGACACGTCGATGAAGTTGATCTTGTCCGGCGACGACATGGTGAATTCGTTCTGGTTCCGGCAGGACACCAGTTCATCAACGAAACGGCCATGGCCATCCAGTTGTGCGTTGGCCTGGGCGATCACGTACTGGCCTTCCTCGATGGCGGACAGGTACACGATCTCGTCAGTCACTTTGCCGTTCACTACCTTGCGGTAGGGTGTTTCCAGGAAGCCATAATCGTTGGTGCGCGCATACACCGACAACGAATTGATGAGGCCGATGTTCGGACCTTCCGGCGTCTCGATGGGACACACACGACCGTAATGAGTCGGATGCACGTCGCGCACCTCAAAGCCGGCGCGTTCACGCGTCAGGCCACCCGGACCGAGCGCCGATACACGGCGCTTGTGGGTGACTTCCGAAAGCGGATTGTTCTGGTCCATGAACTGCGACAACTGCGAGGAGCCGAAGAACTCCTTGATGGCCGCCGACACGGGTTTCGCATTGATGAGCTCCTGCGGCATCAAGCCTTCGGATTCCGCCAGCGCCAGGCGCTCCCTGACAGCACGCTCGACACGCACCAAGCCGATACGGAACACGTTCTCCGCCATCTCGCCCACGGAACGCACCCGGCGGTTGCCGAGATGGTCAATGTCGTCCACCACGCCGTTGCCGTTGCGGATATCAATCAGCACCTTCAAGGCATCAATAATGTCGGAGCTGTCGCCCAACTCCGTGCGCAGTTTCTTTGAGGCTTCGTCGGTACGATTCTTAAAATACATGCCGTCATACAGCACACCGGGACCAGTGATGGCTTCGCGGCCCACGCGACGGTTGAACTTCATGCGGCCCACGACCGACAGGTCGTAACGCTCGAGCGTGAAAAACAGGTTGTGGAACAGGGTCTCGGCCGCATCCTTGGTGGGCGGCTCGCCGGGACGCATCATGCGGTAGATTTCCACCAGCGCCTCCAACGGCGTCTTGCTGGGGTCCACGCGCAGGGTGCTGGAAATATATGGGCCGCGGTCCAGATCGTTGGTATAGATAGCGCGGATTTCCTTGACGCCCGCCTTGATGAATTCCTCCACCTTGGCGAGCGTGAGTTCCTCGTTGGCCCTGGCCAGCAGCTCGCCGGTAGGGATCTGCACCACGTCGTGGGCCACGGTCTTGCCGGCGAGATACTCGGGGGGCACCGCCAGCGAGGTCATCCCGGCCTTCTCGAGTTCACGGATGTGGCGCGCGGTCACGCGCCGGCCTTCCTCCACCAGCACCTTGTTCTTGATCTTTATGTCGAAGGCGGCGGTTTCACCGCGCAGACGCTCCGGCACCAGATCCAGGGTGATGCCTTCCTTGCTCAGGTGGAAGGTGTTGGTCTCGAAAAACATGTCCAGGATCTGGGTGTCGTTGTATCCCAGCGCGCGCAATAGAATAGTCGCCGGCAGTTTGCGACGGCGGTCAATGCGCACGAACACGCAATCCTTGGGATCGAACTCGAAATCGAGCCAGGAACCACGATAGGGAATCACACGTGCGTTGAACAGCAGCTTACCAGACGAATGAGTCTTGCCCTTGTCGTGATCGAAGAACACGCCCGGCGAGCGGTGCAACTGCGATACGATGACGCGCTCGGTGCCGTTGATAATGAAGGTGCCGTTGTCGGTCATGAGCGGGATTTCGCCCATGTACACTTCCTGCTCCTTCACTTCCTTGGGACGGCGATTTTCCACCGGCAGGTCTTTGTCATACAACGCTAGGCGCACCAGAACTCGCAGCGGCGCAGAATAGGTGAGGCCGCGCATGATGCATTCTTTTTCGTCGAATGGCGGTTCGCCAAGATAATAGTGTACGTATTCGAGCGCAGCGTTGCCGGAATAGCTGGTGATCGGAAATACCGACTTGAAGGCCGCCTGCAACCCTTCCTCGAGCCGTTCCTTCGGCGTCTTGTCCACTTGCAGGAAGGCACGATAGGATTCAAGCTGGATGGCCAGAAGATACGGCACGTCGAGTACGCTCGCACGTTTGCCAAAGTCCTTACGGATACGCTTCTTTTCGGTGAATGAGTAGGCCATCGTAGTACCTCGACGCGCGCGTTTTGCGCGCTGGTTTGATCACACTCGTCCGCCGGGTGGCGGTCGGTGGGCGCTAATACGCCCTTTATGAAAAACGAAAAAAGGGAAAGGCCGGTGGCTTACGCCACCAGCCGATTCCGCCAACGGATCAGATCGTCCGCGCGATACATCAACATTTCTGCAAGACTTACTTGACCTCGACGGTCGCGCCTGCGGCTTCCAGATCCTTTTTGAATTTCGCGGCATCGTCCTTGGAAGCGCCTTCCTTGACGTTCTGTGGTGCACCTTCCACCAGGTCCTTGGCCTCTTTCAAGCCCAGCCCGGTGATGGTGCGCACCGCCTTGATTACCTCGACCTTCTTCTCACCCACGGCCTTGAGCACCACGGTGAATTCGGTCTTCTCCTCGGCGGGTGCAGCGGCAGCTGCAGCGGCCGGAGCCGCTGCCACAGCAGCTGCCGCGGATACGCCAAACTTCTCTTCCATCGCGGAAATCAGATCCACGACCTCCATCACGGTCATCTTGGAAATGGTCTCCAGAATGTCATCTTTAGAAACAGCCATTGTCGTCACTCCTAAATAGATATGATCCCGAATCGGTTTATCAAGCAGCCTGCTTCTGGTCGCGTACAGCAGCCACCGTACGTACCAGTTTGGCGTGAGGTTCGGCCAAGGTGCGCACGAACTTGGTGATCGGCGCCAGCATGACGGCCATGAGCAAGGCGATTGCCTGCTCGCGGGTCGGCATCTTGGCGAGACGATCCAGGTCCGCCGCCGGCAGCAGCTTGCCACTGAGCGCAAGTGCTTTGACGACGAACTGTTCGTTGTCCTTGACGAAATCCTTCACTACCCGTGCGGCTGCACCCGGATCCTCCTGTGAGAACGCCAGGATCAGCGGTCCCCTGAGAGCATCCTGCAAGCACTCGAACTCGGTGCCTGCAATGGCTTTCTTCGCCAAGGTGTTCTTGACGACCTTGAGCCAGACGCCGTTCTTGCGCGCTTTCTGTCGCAAAATCGTAATCTGTTCCACGGTCAGTCCGCGGTATTCGGCGGCGATGGCGGAATACGCCTTCGCCGCTACCGCGCTCACCTCGGCAACGAGAGCTTGCTTGTCTTCCAGTCTCATCGGCACGGATGGCACCTCCTGATTGGTACCGTTACACAAGACACGTGATCCTTCACGCATCCGCCTTCACCCGCTTGCGCGGGCCTCACGGTGATCCGACCAGTTACCTGATTCGGTCTCCACCGTCTGCGTGAGCTGGCGAAATCGCCATTAAGTCGCCCGTCTCCCTGACAAACTTCACTCACGGTCTTTGACGTGCCGGGTATCAAAACCCCGGTTTTATCAAAATCTTCTGTGGGAGCGGCAGTCTCCGCCGCGATAAAAAAGTATCGCGGTCGGTACGACCGCTCCCACAATCTTTCCACAATCGAAGAAATCACTCACGCTTACAGCGTCAGCGAATTCTGGTCAATCACGATGCCCGGCCCCATGGTGGATGACACGGTCACCTTCTTCAGATAAATACCCTTGGCTGTCGCTGGTTTGACCTTGTTCAAGTCATTCAGCAACGCCTGCAAATTTTCCTTCAAGGCGTTCACCTCGAAATCCGACTTGCCGATGCTGCAGTGCACGATGCCGGCCTTGTCGGCGCGATACCGCACCTGGCCGGCTTTAGCGTTCTTCACCGCGCCGGTCACATCCGGCGTCACGGTTCCGACTTTCGGGTTCGGCATCAGGCCACGCGGACCCAGAATCTGGCCTAACTGTCCCACGATGCGCATGGCATCGGGACTTGCGATCACCACGTCGAAATCCAGTTGACCGGCCTTGATCTTCTCCGCCAGGTCCTCGAACCCGACGATATCGGCGCCGGCTTTTTTGGCGGCTTCGGCGTTGTTGCCCTGCGCGAACACCGCGACCCGTACGCTCTTGCCGGTGCCGTGGGGCAGCACGGTCGAGCCGCGCACCACCTGGTCGGATTTCTTGGCGTCAATGCCGAGGTTGATGGCTACGTCCACCGTTTCGCGGAACTTCAGCTTGGAGAATTCCTTTATAAGAGAGATGGCCTCATCCACCGCATACTGCTTGCCCGGCGTGAGCTTTTCCTTGATGGCGCGCATGCGCTTGCTGTCGGTTGCCATTTACAGGCCCTCCACGTCAACGCCCATGCTGCGGGCGCTGCCCGCGATGGTGCGCACGGCGGCTTCAAGATCCGCGGCCGTGATATCCGGCATCTTGATCCTGGCGATCTCCTCGAGCTGCTTGCGGGTGATCTTGCCCACCTTGGTGGTGTTGGGCGTGGCGCTGCCTTTTTCGATGCCGATGGCCTTGCGGATCAGCACCGACGCGGGCGGCGTCTTGGTGATGAAGGTGAAGCTGCGGTCGCTATACACCGTGATGACCACCGGGATCGGCAGGCCTTGCTCGAGCTTCTGGGTCTGGGCGTTGAAGGCCTTGCAGAATTCCATAATGTTGACGCCCTGCTGGCCTAATGCCGGACCCACGGGCGGACTCGGGTTCGCCTGGCCCGCCGGGATCTGCAACTTCACGAATGCCTGTACTTTCTTTGCCATCCTCTACTCCTCGTGGGTGTTAGCGCCTGTTTATCGCAGGCTCCCCGGGTTGGGCGCGGTCGTCGTGACCGCAAGCATCGCGGCGAACAGCGCCGCGCCGACAATCAACGGTCAGGATTTTTCAACCTGACTGAATTCCAGTTCCACCGGCGTCGAACGGCCGAAAATAAGCACCGCCACACGCAAACGGTTCTTGTCGTAATTCACTTCCTCGACCACGCCGTTGAAATCGTTGAATGGTCCATGGGTCACACGTACCACCTCGCCCGGCTCGAATAGCACCTTGGGTCGGGGTTTCTCAGTGCCTTCCTGCACGCGATGCAGGATGGAATCAGCTTCCTTGTCGGTAATGGGCGCCGGCTTGTCCGGAGTGCCGCCGATGAAGCCCATAACCTTGGGCACGCTTTTAACCAAGTGCCAGGTCTCGTCATTCAGTTCCATCTGCACCAGCACATAGCCAGGGAAGAACTTGCGCTCACTGCGGCGCTTCTGGCCCTCGCGCATCTCCACCACTTCCTCGGTGGGCACCAAGATTTCACCAAACTTGTCGGCCAGTTCGCTGCGCTTCACCCGTTCGATCAGCGAACGTTTCACCGTTCCCTCGAAACCCGAGTACGCATGCACGACATACCAGCGCAAGGTCATGCCTTAGCTCCCTTGTCCCGTCAGGCCATGCAGCGCCCAGAACAGAAAGATATCCAGCAGCCACATCAGCACGGCAGTGACCAGCACCACTACAATCACGGCCACGGTAGTCTGAAACGTTTCCTCGCGGGTGGGCCACACCATCTTGCGCACTTCGTTGCGCGAACTTGAAATGAAGCCCCAGGTGGCATAACCCAGCCGTGTCTGCCAGGCCAGCAGCAGCGCCAGCACCAGTCCAATGACCACGTAGGCGATACGCAGCAACTGAGACTGTGTACTGAACCAGTAATACGCAACGATACCGGCCAGAATCAGCACGACCGCGCCGATCAGCTTGGCCGTATCCAGACCGCTGCTCTTGGTTTCCGCTATTTCGCTCATCTACCCGCTAACCTGTTACGTGCCTGGCTCAAACTGGCAGGCCAGGAGGGAATCGAACCCCCAACCTGCGGTTTTGGAGACCGCCGCTCTGCCAATTGAGCTACTGGCCTATAAAAACTGCGCAAATTTTCAAGAACGCCGCACGCAGTACTATTCAAGTATCTTCGCCACCACGCCGGCGCCGACGGTGCGGCCGCCTTCGCGGATGGCGAAGCGCAGACCATCTTCCATGGCGATCGGGTTGATCAGGCTCACCACCATCTTGATGTTGTCGCCGGGCATGA
>JBOIBD010000037.1:0-17507 GCA_050739415.1 Gammaproteobacteria bacterium
GGACCATGCCGCTCCGGGACTGGAAAGCGGCACTGAATCGATTTACCATCCAGTATGATGAACGCATGCCATCACACTAACCAGGATCAACCATCAACCCGTTTACACAAAATCTAGGACACCCTCGCACTCGGAACAGGGATAATATTTTTCTTGATCGCAACGCTTATGTCTGACGTTATTGCTCGCATCTCTGTTGGAAATGAACGCATGGTAAGAGCGATCTCTGAACACCTTCATTATGCCGTTACCCAGCCCATTGGCACCCTTTTGCTGCTCTGCCCCTTTCTTATACTGAGTTGGATGAGTACTTCGCTATCCAAGCGCAAAGGACGTGGTATTGGTTTTGGGTTTCTAGTCGCCAGTGGGCTAGCGCTAACCTCAATATATTTCTTCGGGTATCAAGCCTCTCAGGCATACCTGCAACAGCACATGTGGATAGCATCAGCCTTATCAGTTGGCTTGCTCCCCATTGAGAGCGTTCCAGTCATTCTTATCTGCCTCGGAGCTCGTTGGCTAATCGGTCGTAGCCGAGGCGAAACTGCAATATGACAATGCACTCAAGCGGACCCGCGTACTGCAGGCTACTTAGTTCAGGCGTTAGGACACTATAGGTACGCCATGCGCACTATCAAAATAAAAACTGCATATGATATGGCTGTGATCATCTTGATAATCGTCACGTTGGTGAACTTTCTTGTATTCACACTAATCGCGCTCCACCTGGGCGGTGCCGCGATGAATGGAAAGATTTCCGACGGTCATTTTTATTTAGGAATGTACAGCCACTATACCGAAGTCTCAAGGCAAGTATTCACCTATAGTCGATGGCACGGTTACAGCGTCTATCTCACTTTTACCCTGTCATTTGTCGCCACATTTCTGCTATCGCACGGCCATTACGGAAAAACGGAAAGACAGGGTGGATAATTAGTTGCCGGTTCAGTCGGTCTCTCCCCACCTTGCAGTGTCGCCTGTATGCGCTCAACCTGGAGAATGAAATGAAAGAGCTTGATAAAGGCAGTCTTCTATGCGTGCAGTGCGAAGACCTGCCCTGGAAGCCTTCGACCTTCGCTGCTGGAGTATTTGTCAAAGACGTTGCCGTTACCGGTGGCTTGGAGATGCAGATCGTTCGATTCGAGCCCGGTGCACAGCTTCCGACCCATAAACATGAATGCCCGGAGTTTATATACGTTATTGAAGGCGAGCTCATGGTGGCAGGCCAACGTTTACGTTCTGGATCGGCAAGCATAGCCAGTTTGGGATCTGTGCATTCCGACGTTCATTCCGAAACGGGCTGCGTATTTGTGCTTGTTGATCGCCCATTATGAGTGCTATCTCTTAGAAAGTAAGATTTCACCGTTTATGATTGTCTTCTCGCGACTCTTTCAGAAGTTCTACACCGGTTATAGTGTTCAGGTTGTGCTCGTGGGCTTTTTGCCTATACCCCCGCGCGGACGCGGCCATGGGCAAATCATCGGCACGCGTCGCTGATAATCGCGATAGCTGTCGCCGTGCATGGTGATCAGGTCGGGTTCTTCCATGAATTTCACCGCGATCAGGATGTAACCTGTGGTTGCGACCGCAAACAGAAGATGCCCCACACTCATATGCGGAATCGCCCAGAAAGCGATCAGGAAGCCCAGCATCAAAGGATGCCTTACCAGTGAGTAGTAAAAGTGCTCAACGAATTCGAGCGGTGGAGGGTTCTGTCTGTGTGCGGCGTACCAAACCTGTCGCAGGCCGAACAGGTCAAAATGATTGATCACGAAGGTGCCGCTCAGCACGATCAGCCAACCCAGCGCAAACAAGGCATATAACAGCCACCATGCCCAGCCATGGCCCACATCCCAGACCACGCCCGGCAACGGTCGCCATTGCCAGAACAACAGGATCAGTACCAAACTGGACAGTAGTACGTAGGTGCTGCGTTCAGCGGACTCGGGCAGCCATCCCGTCAGCCAGCGCTTGAACCCCTTCCTGGCCATGCCGCTATGCTGCACCGCGAACAATCCGAGCAGCACGATATCAATGATCCAGGCCAGCGCCGTTCCGGACAGTTCCGTCATCGGCCGGTCCAGGGTTCTGGGCACCAGGAAATCGCCAACGAAGGCGATCGCATACAGAAACGTCAGGAAAAACACCAGGTAGCAAACCACACCGTATAGGAATACCAAGGCACCACGCATAACTTTTCTCCTTACACCACGCTGAACGCCCGCTTGCTCATGAAGCGGCTCGTGCAGGCCGACGTGCAACGCCGGCCATATCAGGTACAACACCGCGTGCGTGCCGATTGCGACATGCGCCAGTAGCAGAGAAAGCACGCTGGCTGCTCTGCGAGCGGTTGCCGGAGGGGGTGAAGTTTTCCACCTCGCGTGGTGGGCATGCCATCACCCCATCGATGGCGCGTAGTCTTACCGGCGAGTAGCGGATACTCGAATTCCGCCTCGCGTGACAGGGGTCCGGCGTGGGGTTTCCGGTGAAATGGGTAAGCCAGCCGTACGGGTGGCGGCTTGCCGGGGCCTATCTTGATTTCGCAGTCGTGAAGGGCGAGGCTGATATCCTCACGGGAACCTGTATGAGGGGTAAGCCCGTAATGCCTGTTAACAGTCAGTTCCCCGACGGTGATTCGACCGACGCATTGTTCGTCGAGGTCTACTCACGTCTGAAGGCGATGGCTTCGCGGCAGCTTGCGGGCCAGCGTCACAACGCGACTTTCGACACCACCGAACTGGTTCACGAGTTGTATCTACGCATGGGCCAGCGTCAGGAATTGCGGTTTCGGGAGCCAGCGCAGTTCTTCGCCTACGCCGCGCGCGCCATGCGCCACCTGCTGATCAACCGTGCACGCGATCGCCTGCGACTACGCGCCGGTGGA
This sequence comes from Gammaproteobacteria bacterium, assembly GCA_050739415.1. GTDB lineage: Bacteria > Pseudomonadota > Gammaproteobacteria > Natronospirales > REEB76 > REEB76. The sequence continues at coordinate 2,882 of JBOIBD010000037.1, forward strand.
AAATGGATGCGGATCACCTTCGACGATGACGATTTGAAACTCGCGTTCGACACCGCTGAACAGGTGTTGGCACTGGATGCCGCGCTGGACGCGCTGGAACAGTCCGACGCGCGCGCGGCCAAGGTGGTCGAATTACGTTACTTTGCGGGCCTGACCCTGGAACAAGTCGCTGAAACACTCGGACTGGCGCGCCGCACGATCGATCGCGACTGGCGGTTCGCACGCGCGTTTATCAAGGCACGCATGGATTAGTACACGTCGCAAATTGAATCTGGACGGGGTTCATTGGAAATAGATACCGAAATGATAAAGCAGTTTGGATATTCTATTCGCGTCGAGCGTTGCATGCGGAGCCAAGACGCATGCGATCCTTCGACCTTGGCCCTGCGGACCTACGCTCAGGACGAACGGTACTCAAAGTTCACCCCGGCACGGAGATAACAGGCTTGGAACCCACTCAGACTTTGCGCGACTTGTTTGAGACCGCGCTGACGTTGCCGGTTTGGGCGCGTGAACGTTTAATTGCCGAGCGCTGCCCCGACCCGGCAACGCGAGCACAGATCGAACGTATGCTCGCTGCCGACGCCACCGAGGGTGAGCTGCTGACCGCCGGCGATGCTGCCACCGCCGCGCAAACGATCGGCGACGCGGAAGCAGTCGCGCCGTTGCCGACCGGTAGCCACATCGGACCATTTGAGTTGGTCGAGGTACTCGGAGAGGGCGGGTCGTCCACGGTGTTCAGTGCGTTCCGTGAAATGGAAGGTGTGCGCCAGGAAGTTGCGGTCAAACTGCTGGCGCGCGGGCTGTATACCCCTGAGGCGCAACGTCGCTTCCACCATGAACGTGAGGCGCTGGCTCGCCTGCGACATCCCGGAATCGCGCGTCTGATTGAGGGCGGTATTGCCGACAATGGTTTGCCTTATATCGCGCTAGAGCTGATTGACGGTATACCGATCACACGCTATGCACACGAGCATAACTTGCCCGAGCGTAAACGCCTGATGCTATTGCTGAAGGTTTGCCGCGCAGTCGAAGCAGCGCATCGTGCACTGATTGTGCATCGCGACCTGAAACCATCCAACGTACTGGTAACTCCCGAGGGCGAAGTGAAGCTGCTTGACTTCGGTATCGCCAAGTTGCTCGACAATACTGAGGACGCCACCCGCACCCGCCACCAGGCCTTGACGCCTGCGTACGCTGCGCCGGAGCAATTCGTGCCCGGCGCCATCACCACCGCGACGGATGTTTACACTTTGGGCGTGCTGCTGCGTGAGTTGCTGACCGGTGAGCGCAACACACAGCACGATTCACGCACAGCCCCCCCGATGGTCGTCGTTGACGATGTGGCATCCGTGTCCACGAAATCCGTCTCGTGCAAGTTGCGCGGCGATCTTGCCAACATCGTGGCGAACGCCACGGAGAGGGAACCGGAGCGCCGCTATGGATCAGCAGCTGCGCTCGCCGAAGACATCGAACGTTATCTGGATCGTTTGCCAGTGCGGGCACACCCACCCTCGCGCTGGTACCGTACTGGCCGCTTCATCGCACGCCATCGAAGCGGCGTGGTCGTCACTGCGATTTTCATGCTGGCCATTCTTATCTCGCTGTCAATCGCGTTGTGGCAGACGCACGTGGCACGGCAGCAGACGAACATTGCACAACAAGAGGCCGCACGCGCGAACATGGTGCGGGATTTCGTCGAGGGCCTATTTGCACCGATCAGCTACGGCATCGCCGCCTCGAAACAACCCAGCTTGAGCGAATTGCTGTCGCATGGCGTCGAAAAACTGGAGCATTCACAACAACTCGGTGCTGGCGTACGCGTGGATCTGCTGGCCATGTTCTCACGCCTATACGAAAACCTTGGCGATCTTACGCAATCGCGCAAGCTGGCGAACCAGGCCGTAGCATTGGCCGATCGTACGTTGCAGCCGTCCGATATCAACGCGATTCGGGCCCTCACGGCACGCGGATACGCAGCGGTGCGAATGGAGGATTACCCGGCCGGTGGCGCCGATTTGCGCACCGCCTACCAGCGCATGCTGGCGCAGAATATCCATGGCGAGGCCTTGATTGATCTGCTTGAACCCCTGGCCGCGGTTGAGAGTATCGAAGGTCATGGTGAGACCGCACTCGCTCTCAGCCGCGAAGCGCTGACCGAGCGGATCGCCACCTGGGGACCGGATGATCCGCGGGTCGGCATCGGTTACAACGACGTCGCCTCCGCGCTGGAGGGGTTGGAACGCTATGACGAAGCGATCCAAATGTGGCAGAAGACCCATCAATTCGAACTCGCGCATTTCGGCCCGTACAGCAACGAATCTACCCTGTCGCTGGCCGGCTGGGCCTCGTCCGAATACCGCGCCGGTCATTGGACAAAGGCACACAAACTTTTTGCGCAGGCACTCGCGATGTACGCGCGTATCGGTGGCCGACCACAGATCACGCAGGTGTACGCTGCGCAGAAGGCCTGCATATTGGAAGGCCTACGAGCGGACCGTGCCAGCGCGTTGAATCGTTGTAAGCTCGCGCAAACCTTGTCCGCCAGCGGCTTTGGCGCGGACACCCCCTTGCACGGCGATTCGCTGGAAGCCAGCGCATTCGGCAAGGTCGAGGCGGGCGATCTCGGCAGCGCGAAGGAATTGTTTGGTATGGCGCTCAAACTATACGGCAACGATCCAGCGAACCGCATGCGCAATGGCCGCGTGGACAGCGAGTTGGCCGGCATCGCCCTGCTGGAAGGCAAACCTGCGCTAGCTCGCGAGTTGTTGCCGAGCGCCATCACCGGGCTGCATACACGCCCCTACAAGATGCCGCCGTTGATCGCCGAAGCGCGTCTACTGCTGTCCTGCACTGAATCGCCCGGTCCTCAATGTCCCAGTGATCTTCAAGCGACCGTCGAGCGCGATCTTGCAGAAGTGGCAAATCGTGACGATCCGCAGTTGCTTTGGATCCATACGCTGCTTGCACAGGTCGAGCTGAAACATGGCGATCCGGCCCAAGCGCGGGCACGGCTCGCACATGCAATCCAGAACGCCAGCGATGAGTTACAACCAGCGCATCCGCGGCGCCTCGCGGCGCAGTTGTGGCTTGCAGTGGCTGCGGCGCGGATGGGGGACTGTGATTACGCGACGGCACAGGCGCAGGCCGCACACGCGATCATCGTTGCGAACGATCTCGCCTCGTACCCCGAACTCGCCGGTGCACGCGCGGCGTTGCGCCAACCCATTGCACCCTGCGGTGTAGTTTTGAACTGACACAGTGGCTTCTCTTCATCCGCGGTGCAAAGCCAGCCAATCCACCGTCCTCAGTTTTTCTGTACAACGCGGCCGGTCGCATGTCGCAATTTAGTGATAAATGGTGTTTTACATCATGGGTCACCCCTCAAACTGAAGCTAGATCCAGGCATGCCGTATTATCATGTTATATTACGGAACGTAGAGCCAGGAAGCGTTACCATCACCTCAGTAAGGAGACAATGATATGAAGCGTCTATTTATTGCACTGTTCAGTATGTTCGCTATTACCGCTACGACAGTGGCATTCGCCCAATCCCAATCGGCCACGGCGCCGTCCACCCAAGCTCCGGTTATGCATCGTTACCTGATCAAGCGCACCTTCCCTGCTGGTGCCCTCGACGGCCTCGATCTCGCGACCAAGAACAAGGTCAACGCCACCAACGCCAAGTACCATGTAAAGTGGGTTGAGTCCTACGCCACTGCTGACAAGAACATGACGTTCTGCATCTACGAAGGTCCCAGCGAGCAGGCAATCCGCGACGCCGCCAAGGCGAACGGATTACCCGTTGATGAAATATTTCAAGTACCGGTTACGCTGATGCCACACAGCAAGGACGTCACCGTTCACTGAGTCAGGTGTCAAGACGACAAGATCGGCGCCCGAGTTTTCGTGGCGCCGATCCTTTGTCGTTCGGCCATTGAATAATTTTCAAGAACGGACGTCATAATGAAATTTTGGCTAACCCTGATCGCCGGTTTTATTTGCGCCTCCACGTCGCAAGCCCAGAATTACCCCGCCCCGATCAAAGCTCTGGTCGCCAAGGGCATCACGATAAAAAGTGAGATGCCGGCGCCACCAGGCTTCAAAGGTTATGTTGGAGAGTTCTCAGGTCAACTGACGCCGGTCTACCTGCTGCCCGACGGACGCCACACCACCATCGGCGTGTTGTACGACGAACACGGCAAGGATCTGACCAACGCGGCGTTCAGTGCAGCGACAATGCCAAAGCTCGATCCCGCGCTGTGGGGCCAACTCGCACGATCAACTTGGTTTGCTGAAGGTACGGCCAAACCCGAGCGGGTCGTCTATATGTTCACCGACACCGAATGTCCGTACTGCCATAAACTGTGGCTCGCTGTGCAACCTTACCTGCGGCAGGGCAAGGTGCAGATGCGTAACATCCTCGTTGCAGTAATTGCCCCCGCCAGCTTGGGGCGCGGCGCGGCTGTCCTCATTGCAAAAGATCCGGCCTCCACCATGCGCAAGCACGAATTGGCATTTGGTCATAGCCCGATTAAGCCACTTGCTTCTGTAGATCAAACGACACGTGCGAAGTTCGAGGCCAACAAAAATCTGATGATCAGTATCGGTGCCTTCGGCACGCCCGTTACTCTGTATAAAGACAAGGATGGTCAGACTCAGATGATTCTGGGGCTGCCGGACAAAGTCACTATGCAGGCGATCTTCGGCGATCGCTGATGCGACCGATTGCGTCGCGTCGCTCGTGACGGCCGGTACGGTCCCGGCGTCCCGACCACTCGCGCCAGCGACGACTATTCCTTTCTCCGCGGCTGTCCTGCGTTCGTCGGCGGGTCGGTAGACGCTTCGCGTCAGCCTTCTGTGCCTCCTCCACACTGACTCTACGCCGCTAAACGGACTTCGCACGGCTGCGCAGATTCCGCCGTGCTACGTCCGTCGCGACTACTGCGGGTTCCTCGCCTCGGGCTTCGCCTTTCCATGGCTCGTCTGAGGATAATCGAAATATCTCGATTGCCGCCGTCTCCAGGGTAATTGGATTTCAACACACCCCAACCAACAACAAGCAAACAGTAGATCAGTTTTCGTACTGTACTGATCAAACCTCAGCGAGGTTGCCTTTCTTTTCCAGCCATTCCTTGCGATCGCCAGCGCGTTTTTTGGCCAGCAACATATCCATGAGCTTGTCGGTATTATCCTTGGCTTCGATGGTGAGCTGCACCAAACGTCGTGTATCTGGCGCGATGGTAGTCTCACGCAACTGCACCGGACTCATTTCCCCCAGGCCCTTGAAGCGCGTCACTGTGACCTTGCCCTTCTGCTTTTCAGCGGCAATGCGGTCGAGAACCTCTTTGCGCTCGGCTTCATCCAGCGCGTAATAGACATTCTTGCCAGCATCTATGCGGAACAGAGGCGGCATGCACACGAATACATGGCCATGCAGCACCAGCGGCCGAAAATGACGCAGGAACAGTGCGCATAACAATGTAGCGATGTGCAGGCCATCCGAATCCGCGTCCGCCAGGATGCAAACCTTATGATAGCGCAGACCATCGAGGTTGCTTGAGCCCGGTTCGACACCTATCGCAATACTGATATCGTGGACTTCCTGGGAAGCCAGCACTTCACCGGCATCCACCTCCCAGGTGTTCAGAATCTTGCCGCGCAGCGGCAGGATGGCCTGGAACTCTCGGTCCCGCGCCTGTTTGGCGGAACCACCGGCGGAATCACCCTCAACCAGGAATAATTCGGAGCGTTCCGGTTCACCGCTGGTGCAATCCGCGAGCTTGCCGGGCAATGCCGGACCACTGGTGACTTTCTTGCGTACCACCTGTTTGCTGAGCTTGAGGCGTTGCTGGGCACTCTCGATAGCCAGCTGCGCAATCTGCTCCCCGGCTTCCGTGTGCTGGTTAAGCCACAGGGCCAATGCATCCTTGACGATACCGGCAACAAAGCTGGCGGACTCGCGCGACGATAGCCGTTCCTTGGTCTGTCCGGAAAATTGAGGATCGCTCATCTTTACGGACAGCACATATGCGGCGCGGTCGCAGATATCCTCGGGTGCCAGCTTCACGCCGCGTGGCACCAGATTGCGAAACTCGCAGAATTCCCGTACCGCTTCCGTCAAACCGGCGCGTAGACCGTTGACGTGCGTGCCACCCTGTACCGTTGGGATCAGGTTCACATAGCTTTCGGCGAATACCTCGCCAGCATCCGGCAGCCACACCACTGCCCAATCGGCAGCTTCTTTCTCGGCTTCCAGATTGCCGGTGAAAGCCTCGTCCGGAAGGTATTCACGGCCCTCCAAGGACTCGATCAGATAGTCCTTGAGGCCACCGTGGTACTGCCACTCCTCTTTTTCCAGGGTCTGTTCGTTGATGAACTTGACCGTGAGCCCTGGACACAGCACCGCCTTGGCGCGCAGCACATGCTTGAGTTTCGGGATTGCGAATTTCGGAGAATCAAAATACTTCGGGTCTGGCCAGAAGCGCAGACGCGTGCCGGTGTTGGTCTTGCCTACTTCGCCCTGCTCTTCCAGCTTGCCGACGCGCTTGCCGTCTTTGAAAAGCATGTGGTAATTCTTGCTATTACGCCGCACCCAGACTTCCAGCTTGCTGGACAGCGCGTTCACCACCGACACACCCACGCCATGCAGGCCGCCCGAGAAGCGGTAATTCTTGTCCGAGAACTTGGCGCCGGCGTGCAGGCGCGTCAGTATCAACTCTACACCAGTGAGTTTTTCCTTGGGGTGCACATCCACCGGCATGCCACGGCCATCGTCATTGGCTGATAGCGAGCCGTCCTTGTGAACGATGACTTCGACTTTCTTGGCGTAGCCAGCGATGGCTTCGTCCACGCTGTTGTCGACAACTTCCTGTGCCAGATGGTTGGGACGGGCGGTGTCGGTATACATGCCTGGCCGGCGGCGTACCGGGTCGAGACCCGAGAGGACCTCGATATCAGCGGCGTCGTATTTGGCGCTCATGCTTTTGTAATTTACCCAGACTACTTAGATGAACAGCGGAAGCCCGCGTGGGGATTCTAACCTGATTTAAGGAAATTTAAACGGTGAATCAGGAGAGATCGGCCAGCAACGCCTTGCGTAAAGTTTCTGGGACGGGTTCGACACTGTAGTTGTAATTGGTGTGATTGACGCCGGCATTCAGCGTGGCGCCATTCTTTAGCGACTTGACCATGGTGGGGGTCAATTCAAAGCGTAGAAAATGCACCGATGAAGTCTTTTCACTGGTTTCCCGCTGCATATCCTCGTCGGCGATGGCTTTGACTTTAGCGTGGCCCAATACCTGCATCCAGGTTTCATCTTCGATGCCGATGTAACGCGCCAATGCCTTCTGACGTTCCGCGATATCATCGAATTCAATCATCATGGTGGCTTTCCAGTCACAGCCGTCGGGGATGAGCGAATTGTAGGTATCCAGTTCCTCCCGGATGCCTGCGGGCTCGAAGATGCGTTCGACACGCAACATCTCCTGCACCTGGTACTGCATAGTGAGCCGATCCTCGAACAAGAGCCTCACGTTGGGTCCGATGGTCAACGCACGCGCCTGCTTGTGGGCCATGATTTGAGTGCGGAACGCCGTGCGCTTTTGCGCGTACTCTTCCAGACTCCATAAATCTTCGCGTGCCAGCTTCTGCATATTACTTGTGATCGGTGATGGGTCCGTTTTTGAAAAGATAATCCTTTAGCTCATGGTCGAAGTGCGAGTTGTGGCGGCGGATCCACTCCAGCACCATGGAAGCATGCTCCATCTCCTCATCGCGGTTATGCGCGAGGATAGAAGCCAGTTCCTTGTCCTTGCAGGCATGCACACGCTGGTTGTACCAGTCAATCGCCTCCAATTCCTCCATCAGCGAAACTACCGCGCGGTGAAAATCGCGGACTTCGTCGGACAGCTCTTCAATCGGCTCGTGGTAGCCTACGCTTGACATGATGTATTCATTTTTTTGATTCAACTATATTCAATTGACTATATACCGTAAGCCAATCTCAACAACTGCATGGGTGGTTCCGGTACACGCCGATCCGGCAAACCGTTCTGGATCTGTTCACCAGCCATGGGACAGTCGCTGGTGTAGTGGTCACAGCCAGAATGCTCGACGCGCTCCATCACCGGCTGGCCGATCTTCATGGAGATCGCATGGAACTCACTCTTTACCGCGTAGGTACCATTGTGCCCGGAGCAGCGCTCGATGACCTCGACTTTTGTATCGGGCACCAGTTCCAGGGTTTCCCTGGTCTTGGGACCTATGTTCTGTACACGCTGATGGCAGGGTACATGATAGGAAATCTTGCCCAGCGATTGCTTGAAGTCGGTTTTCAACTTCCCGGCTTTGTGACGCAGCATCAGGTACTCAAAGGGATCGTAGATTGCGTCCCGCACTTTGAGCACGTCAGCGTCGCCAGGAAATATCAGCGGTAGTTCCTGCTTGAACATCAGCACGCAGGATGGGATGGGCGCCACGATGTCGTAACCTTCATCCACCAGCTTCGCCAACATGGGAATATTCTGTTCCTTGTTCTTTTTGATGGTTTCGAAATCGCCAAGTTCGAGTTTTGGCATACCGCAACAGCGTTCCTGAGGTGTGAGCCGCACGGAAATGCCGTTATGTTCGAATACCGCTACTAGGTCTTCCGCCAAGCCGGGCTGGTTATAGTTGCCATAACAGGTAATGAAGAGTGCCACCTGACCGCGCGTACCTCCGACCGGTTCCGCAGCTGCGGTTGATTGGTGGGATTTCAGCCGCTTGCGGGCGGTGTCACTGTGAAATTCCGGTACCACTGCGTCAGGATGCACGCCAAATGTCTTGCCCAGCAGTTTGCGTGCAACGCCATTGTGGTTAACCGCGTTCACTGTTTGCACCACGATGGGAATGCCGACAAACTTACCAAGCTTCTCTGGGGAAGAAAGCGTCTTGTCACGGAAGCTCGCACCGTGGTGCTTGAACTTGTAGGCCTTGCCGCGCAGCATCAGATGCGGGAAGTCCACGTTCCAGGGATGCGGCGGCACGTAGGGGCACTTGGTCATGAAGCACAGATCACACAGATAGCAGTGATCCACCACTTCCCAGTAGACCTTTTTATCCACCGCGGCAATATCGCCACTGTCGGTGGCGTCTATGGCATCAAACAGCGTCGGGAACGAATTGCACAGATTGAAGCAGCGCCGGCAGCCGGCACAGATGTCGAAAATGCGCTCCATTTCCCCGAGCAAGGATTCCTCATTCCAGAAATCCGTGCTCTGCCAGTCGAGTGGATGCCGGTTGGGCGCCTTCAGACCACCTTCTTGTGACACGCAGGTCTCCCTTAACTCGCTTACGCAGGTCAGACAAACGGGGACGCTCAGCGTCCCCGAATCATCCGGGCAGATTATTTGCCGAGAGTGTCCAGCGCCTTAGTGAAGCGGTTGGCATGTGAGCGCTCCGCCTTGGCGAGCGTTTCAAACCAGTCGGCAATCTCGCTAAAGCCTTCCTCACGGGCAGCTTTGGCCATGCCCGGATACATATCGGTGTACTCGTGGGTTTCGCCGGCGATGGCAGCCTTGAGATTATTGTCGGTGCTGCCAATTGGGAGGCCTGTGGCCGGGTCGCCAACGGCTTCGAGATATTCCAGATGGCCATGGGCATGGCCGGTTTCACCTTCAGCGGTGGAGCGGAACACGGCGGACACGTCATTGAAGCCTTCCACGTCGGCCTTGGCGGCAAAATACAGATAACGGCGGTTGGCTTGGGATTCGCCTGAGAAGGCGTACTTGAGGTTTTCCTCGGTCTTGCTGCCTTTGAGCTTGCTCATAAAATCTCCTCCGGTATGCATAGCAAAATCACGTGCTGGGCAACCGCCCGGCATGTCTTAGACTAAGTCTAAATCGTGCCGTCAATTTATCCCGCGAGCCTGGTCATGTCAACTTGCCGGCGCGGGCGCGTTGACCGGATGGGAAGCGGCGTGTAACTTGCCCGCGCCAACAGGAGATACCCATGCCCAAATCTTCCAAAGCTGACAGCCCCGATTTTGAAGCCGCACTCAAGGAACTGGAGAAGATCGTCGCGACCCTGGAGAAGGGCGATCTCAACTTGGACGCAGCTCTCAAGCACTTCGAACGCGGCATCGCCCTCACCCGCCAGTGCCAGACTGCTTTGAAACAGGCGGAACTCAAGGTGGAAATGCTGGTAGAAAAGGATGGCCACACAAAACTCACCACATTCGAGACTGGAGATGAATAATCCATCTCTGCCTACTGGGAACGGGTACTAACGCCTGGCACGAATAGCCCAGCTTGCTGAACTTGCCGCGCTTGGAGGGTTCTCGTCTGCGCATCCACAACCTGTGCTACGACGCGATTGAAGTGCTCAGCTTTTGGCTAGACGGCGAAACCACTGGAATGGCTCCGATTACATCGTTGCCCGGATACGGCAGGTTGGAGGGATGGGTTCAACACTCGGATTACCAACAACACGAGTACGCGCATAACCATGAGCAATCTTTACCGACAACCCACTTTTGGCGCGGCTCAATGCCCCCAAATATCTGCACGCTCTGCAAAAACCAGCCTGAAAAGGCTGACAGAAGAACCGCGCGCATTTCTGACCGAAACCGTCAGTAACGTGAGAGCACTGTCATATTATTTCGCGGAAGAGTGTTGGCGTCTGAAACATCGTTCAAAGAGCTGAATTTCAACTGCGACAGACCCGTAGGCGGCCACAACGCAGGCACGGTGGATATTCACTATTGGCTCGCAGTGTGGCTGGCCGCGCAACGACCACAAGAACCCCGGCCACACGCTGCCCGTGTTTGACAGCCTGTGGACTTTTCCCAAGTCGCGAGTATGCTATTCCGGTGAGCCTCACAAACAGCCAGTGATCTGCAATCCTCGGCTGCCAGTGGAAAATCCCGGTTCAGCCCCCATATACCAGCCTGTCACCGCTACCGCACTTCAATTTACGTCAGGTGGAGGATTTCAATATGAACCCCAGCCATCCGGCCAAGCAGGCCGAGATTGTTCCCATCGCCGATGTGCAGTCCAGCGCCGATACCCGCCATATTCCCATCAACCAAGTGGGTATCAAGGACATCCGCCATCCCATCCGCGTGCGTGAGCGCACCGGCGGTGAACAACACACGATCGCAAACTTCAGCATGTACGTGGACCTGCCCCATAACTTCAAGGGTACGCACATGTCGCGCTTTGTGGAAATACTCAATAACTACGAGCGCGAGATTACCGTGGAGTCTTTCAAGGAAATGCTGGGGGAGATGACCGAGCGCCTGGGTGCTCGCTCCGGACACATCAAGATGCGCTTCCCGTATTTCATCTCCAAGAAGGCGCCGGTGTCAGGCGTAGAGAGCCTACTGGACTACGACGTCAGCTTCATTGGGGAGCGTAAGGACAAGCAGAGCTGCCTGCGCATCAGAATCGTGGTGCCTGTGACCAGCCTGTGCCCCTGTTCCAAGGAGATTTCCGAATACGGCGCCCACAACCAGCGTTCACATGTAACGGTTAGCTGCAAGACACGCGGCTTCATCTGGCTGGAGGAATTGATTGATGTTGTAGAACGGGAGGCCTCGTCTGAACTTTATGGCCTGCTCAAGCGCCCCGACGAAAAATACGTCACCGAACGCGCCTACGACAATCCGAAGTTTGTGGAGGACATGGTGCGGGATATCGCCGTGAAACTGAATGCCGATGAACGCATCCGCGCCTATACGGTGGAATCAGAGAACTTCGAATCGATCCACAATCATTCGGCGTATGCCATGGTGGAACGAGACAAGGACGCTGAACCAAAAATCGCTTCCCCAGCTTGAATGGGGTCTGCTGAATCAACTCCCGGCAGCTGCAGACGGTTGTTCCTGATTTTCCTCGCGAGTGTTCATTCGATTATCGCTGCGGGTAAGCCGCTCGATAAGCGTCTTCAGAAACACCTTGTGGAAACGCAACTGGCATTGCAATGACACCTGATCGATCAAGGTTGAATTCACCCGCAACACGCTTACGGGTGTCAACGCAGTGATTCCGGCCAAGCTGCGGCCCTGTTCCAGATAGGGCGCTTCACCGAAACAATCTCCTTCGTGCAAGATGCCGATCAGTTTGTCAGCACGCCGCACCTCGGCATCACCCAGCGTGATGATGATGAAACAGTCATCCAGTTCACCTTCCACCACGATATGTTCACCCGGACCGTAGCTCTGCCAGCGGCTGGCATGCAGTGTTTCATAGATCTCCGGGTAAGCAAAATCCTGAAAAAATTGCAGGCGTCTCAGAATATTGAAACGTTCCTGTTCCACCATTTCCTCGGACAACTTGTCCAGGGTGCGCACTGCGTGTGTCAGATCCGTGGCCAACTCCAAGCCGGTCTGGTAACGCTTCGTCGCGTCTTTCTCCAGAGCCTTATAGATGATGTTCTCCAGTACGACTGGCACATCGGGCCGCAAGCGGTGTACTGGGGGTGGCGTGGCATAGATGATCTGATGCACCAGCCTCGAAAGGTTGTCACCATAGAAAGGTCGTTTTCCCGTAAGCAGTTCGTACATCACGACGCCGAGTGAGTACAAATCGGTCTGAATCGTGGAAGGCTGTTGACGCATCTGCTCGGGAGCCATGTAACTCGGCGAACCCACCAACCCTTTGAGCTGTCCTTCCTCGTTACCGGCCATGTGGGCCACACCAAAGTCCACGATGCGCACGTCACTCTCGGCGGTCAAGAGAATATTGCCGGGTTTGATATCACGGTGCACAAGACCTTTCCGGTGTGCGTAATCCAGGGCCTTGGCGCATTTGAATATGATTTCCACAACCTTGCGTACCGGCAGCAAGTTATCACCGCGACAGAATGTCGTGAGCGGTTGTGCGCTGCGCACATATTCCATGACCACATAGCAATGGCCGGCCTCCTCACCTGCATCGTAGATTGGCAGGATGTTCGGATGATTCATCTTGCCGACGAGATTGGCTTCGTTGAAAAACAGTTTACGTCGGGTACGCGCTTCACTTTCGGTGGCGTCCCCATCGATGCTGTAGAGCTTGATTGCCACATCCTTTCCCAGGAAGGAATCGTGGCAAAGGTAGACGGTACCGGTAGCCCCGCGGCCCAGCTCCTGGGTGATGACGAATTTGCCGAGTTTGGCGGGAGCGTTCATGTTTGCTTCTATATGGCAGGAATGGGACTTTTTACAGCCCCCGCAGTCCTAAGTCCAGTGTAGCCCGATATTAGGCAAAACCAACATGACTATATATAAGATAACCGCTGCGGGAATGGCGGCAGCCACATCGTCCAGCATGATACCCAAGCCACCCTTGATATTCCGATCCAGCCAGCGGATGGGCCAGGGTTTGAGAATATCGAACAGTCTGAATAGTAGAAATCCCAGGACGATCCACAACCATCCGTGCGCCATTCGCAATGCATGCGGTACAACCGTCATGGTCGCGAGATAACCCACCACTTCATCCCAGTTGACAGCACCAGGATCCTTCACGCCCATCTTTCCGGCAGTGTAAGCACAGATGAAAATACCCAACAGGAACAGTATCAGAGTGATGAGCACATAAACCCACGGCGCCACAGGGGTAAGCAGGATGTAGAGAATCACACCCACCAGTGTGCCGAAGGTGCCCGGAGCCTTGGGAGACAAGCCGCTGCCGAAACCATAGGCAAGGAAATGGATGGGGTTGCTGAATACTTCGCGGGGGGTCAGTTTGTTTGGCATATGTCTTTTTAGAAATGTTTGTAACCTGTGTGATTCAGTAGCCAATCCGAACCATCCTGTTTTATGACGCGCAAGTTCTCAGCCGCGGTGATTTCGCCAATTGGCGTCACCGCACAACCCAGGGTGGGTTTGCGTGATTCCAGCAGCACCAAACGCTCCGGCGACACGCTAAAACATAATTCGTAATCATCGCCACCGGACAATGCCAAAGCTTGTGCCTGCTCACGGGAGCGCTGTTTCAGCAGCGACGGCGACAAAGGCAGCCGTTCCACGTCTATCCAGGCGCCCACTTCACTGGCTTCCAGGATATGATCCAAATCAGCCGCCAGACCGTCCGATATATCAATCATGGCACTGGCGACCCCGCGCAAGCGCAAGCCTGCCGCAATTCGCGGTTCTGGAAATCCGAAGCGTCGCACGCTTTGATTCTGATCATGCGGATCAGCACCTGATTGCAACATTTCCAATCCTGCGGCTGCATCCCCGGGATAGCCGGTAACAAAAATATGATCACCCGGTCGCGCCCCTTTGCGGGTGAGTGCTTGGCCGGCGGGTGTAAATCCATGCACCGTCACTCCGACATTCAGAGGTCCATGTGCCAGATTGCCACCTACCAATGCCACACCGAAACCTTGCGCCAGCGCGAAAAAGCCGCGTGCAAAATCTGCAATCCAGCCTTCGTCGTTTTCCGGCAGCGTCAGGGCTAGCAAGGCCCAGGCAGGCTGCGCGCCCATGGCGGCCAGATCACTGAGATTCACGGCTAGAGCCCGATGACCTATGGAGTCAGCGGCCAGACCAACGGGGAAGTGCACGCCCGCAACCAGCGAATCCACCGAGACTGCAAGCTCTTGACCTTCCGGCACTCGCAAGATGGCCGCGTCATCACCGATGCCGAGTGCCACATCA
>JBOIBD010000038.1:0-17302 GCA_050739415.1 Gammaproteobacteria bacterium
AGGGCGAAGCCCGAGGCGAGGAGCCCGCGGTAGCCCCGCGAGCGTAGCACCAGTCTGCGCCAGTGCGAAGGTCGCAAGGGGCGTAGAGTCAGTGTGGAGGGAGTGACGCGAAGTGTCCGCTCCCGAATGCAGGACAGCCGCGGAGAAAGGAATAGTCGTCGCTGACCCGAGTGGCCGGGACGCCGGGACCGTACCGGCCATCACGAGGGACGCGACGCTATCGTCTTATGCGCGTGCTGGTTTCATCAGGTTACGTCAATCGGGCGTCATTTGGCCCTGAGTTTATTACTATGCCTGCGAGCCTTGAGCAACTTACGTGGCCTCCGAACGCGATTGCATGCCGAGGAGAACCGCAAGCGCCACGCTAGTTAATCCCACTATACTCCACCACCTCCGATCCAAGAATGTCAATCAGCGGGGCGAGTTTCTCACGATAGCGCAGCCAGCGGTTGACCGAAGTCTTGTACAATGGCATGCGCACTTGTACAGAACTTGCTGTCTTAACTGAACGCTTCACATTCTGAAACTGCATGCACGCAGCTTCAAACTCAAGACCGCAAAAATCGAGAATCCGCCGGATTTGATTTTCCGGTTCCTCGACCAGTTGCCCGTATTGCACATCCAGCATGAATGCCGGCGGCAGAACCCGGCGCCAGTGTTGCATGACTTCCGAATATATTTTGTAATATTCGCCCAATTCCTGCAGATTGTAACTGTAAAGTAGGCCTTTGGAAAACAGATGTTCATAGCAGCTCAAGCAAATATCCATGGGATGGCGCCGACAATGAATGATACTGGCATGCGGGAATACTAGGCGTATTAAGCCGATGTTCAAATAGTTGCCCGGCATTTTGTCCGTGAAACGTTTGTCGGGCGATTGGAGTTTGGCAGTCTGATTCGTGTAACTGCGGGCTGCATTCTGCAGATCGTTTGTTACGTCAACCTTTCGTTGTTCAACTTCCGATAAGCATGGCGTCCATTTCTTCAGAAAGCTATCTGCAAGTTCACCCATAAAAATCATCTCACCGCCGGGATTCACCCTCGAATGTGCCGCGAGAATCTGCTCGGTCAAGGTAGTGCCGGAACGGGGCATACCGAGTACGAAAATTGGTGCGAGCTCAGAAGTGGTAGTGTTCTTGAATCGTTCTATGAACTGTTCGTCATAGAGATTAATAATATCCAGAGCGCCTTTTCTAGTGGGTTCGATTGAATAATCCTTGAATGTCGCACGTTTTAGCGCGTTGCCGGATTGCAGATGTGCAAAGGCCCGGTCTGTATCGCCCGCCGTGTCGTAGATCTTGGCTAGGGCAAAATCGGCGTCTATGCGTGAATTAGTTGGCATGTCATCACGGCAGCGCCTCTCTAGCATCTGAATATATAAGTTGTCTTGAGTCAGCTTTTCATGTGCAAATTTCCGGGTATGCACGTATTGGCTATGGCCGTCCATATTGGGGTCCAAACGCAGGGCTTCTTCATATTCCGGCATGGCCTCCTCAAGACGCCCGAGCATTTGCAGGCAAACCGCACGGTTGTAGTGCAGTCCTGGGATATTTGGGTATTTGGCGACCAGCTCTTCCAGCGCGTCCAGACCACCGTCGAACTGGTCGTGTTCCACCAGAAGCTGTGCTATCAGGGCGGCAGGTGCTGGGTCGGATGGATGGATCTTTATTACCGCTTTCAGCAGCGTGAGCGCCGACTCCAGACGCCGGTGTTTGCCGAGGAAACTCGCGAGATTCATAGTGTTAGCGAGTTCCAGAGGATCACCGCTTTGGGCCTGGAAATAAGCCTGCTCAGCTGCTTCAGCCTTGCCATTTTCATCCAGTACCTGCGCGAGCAGTGAACGGAAATTGGCGGCCAAACGCGCATCCCGTGTTTGTTGCAAAGCCTCGTTTAGCAGCTGCGCAGCATAATCATGCTCACCTTGCTGCCGTGCGATGATGGCGCGCAGACAGGCGACGTAGTATTTCTGCATGCCGCCGGCCGTTAGTGTGTCCACATATTGCTCGGCTTCGATAACTTTGCCTCTTAAGACCAACTGTTGAATTATGCCGTGCGCCGTGTCTACTTCTGGCGGCAACAGGGGTTTGCGTTGCGCCATCTCGATGGCGGCAGCGGCTGGATCAATCAGGTGAAGTTGTATCAGGGCGAATTTGAGCTGAGCGTCGGCGCGCATCTGATCCACCACTTCCGGTGGAATCCGGAAACTACGGTCACTGTTTGGGTTGAGCAAGATGCCGGCCTTGAGTGGTGAACCCAGAAGCGCCCAACTCAAGCCGATTTCCACAAAGTGCTGGAATGGTTGAGAAGTAGTGCCAATGGATTGCAGGTGCGCGGCCGCCTGTTCATGGTTGGTGAAGATCACAAGCATGACCTGCTGTTGATTATCGCCATCGCTGACAAGCAGCAGGTGTGTGTCATTGTCAATCGCCGATCCGCGGCTCCATGGCCGATCGGCAAGTAATACGATGATTGAGCCAGCCAGTGTTTCGATGAAATTGTCGCGGCTTTCCGGGCTGTCATCCAGTGCGTTGAGAGCCGCATCAAGCGATGTATTTTTCAGATTGTGGGTTGTGGACATGGTATGCTTACAGAAATTTCAGACTGTCATAATAGGTCGGTAATGGTGATAATGTGTACCGTCTGCGCGTCCGCGAGAGGTATCTTATAGGCTCATAGCCAGGTAATTTTAAATTGCAGCACATTCTTCGGCAAATCTCGCATTCATATTCAGAATATCAGTCAGCGATCGTCTGGCACACCATACAATGAGCTAGATTCATTAAATCCTTCGTCATCTGCACCTTGGTGTCGTGGACGCCAGGCTTCAAAAGCATTGTGAGCTAGATCTGTAGCTCTATAAAGAAGCATCCATGCCATCCGCCTCTGAGCTGGCTTTGATGATTATCTTACCTCTATATGTCGACGCGCTACTCGATTCCGGATATCCGTGAACTGGTGGAAGCGGGCGACCGCTTGTGCAAAGCAAAGGCATGAGGTATGACGGTGTTACGCTTTGGGGTTGAAGTTGTACCGCAAAAGTCCCACAAGATTACAGGACGTTTGTCGGAGGGTGTACTAAGTCCTTGAAAGAATGGCGCGCCTGGAGAGATTCGAACTCCCGACCCCCTGGTTCGTAGCCAGGTACTCTATCCAACTGAGCTACAGGCGCGTTATTTCTTCAAACTATCGGTAGCATTAACCATCCTTGGGATACCCGCCAGCCCAGCCATCCCTGGCTGGGCGCTCACCGGAGCGAAGCTGTGCTTCGCTAATTCTCCGGTTCGCCCAACTGAGCTACAGGCGCAAACTCACTTCAAACTTCGTTCGATAAAGGGCAGATCATCGTCATGAATAGGCAATTTTACCCTGTAAACATAGCTTATGACCAGCTGGTCCTATGCGTGGTCTTAACAAGCATTACCCCTGCTGTTAGCCTAATCGGCAGTTTCGAGGATAAGAGGCGGTTCGGTGACGCCAATAAATCTGACACGCCGAACGGATAACGCGTCCCTTGAGACAGAATACCTTCTGACATGGTACCCGCTCGACGCCTTTTCTTTGGGGTAACCCGGCAACACCACCGCATGGCTTGCCGGAGCTTCAGTTAGGATGGGAGAAAGCAACCGGTCCATGACATTACCAGGAGCCAAACGTATGAACTGGAAAACTGATCGGCGATGGCTGATGCTGTTGTTTGTATCAGTGCTTGCGTCTTGCGGTGGAGGCGGTGGGTCCTCAGGTACAACTTCCCCACCTGGGCCTGCGCTTACGTTTATTGCTTGTCGCCGCTCACGGTCTCGCTGGGTCCGGGTGGTACGGTTCAGTTGACTGTTACGGCCACCTACAGCGACGGATCAACGGCTGTCCTGCCGGCTTCAAGTGAGGTGTTACAATCGTCGGACAACAACGTTGTTACGGTGAGCATGAATGCAGTCGCTACGGTCACTGCAAATGCGAGCGTAGGTGCTACTGCGACGATCAGCGCGACCGATACGGCCTCGAGGTTGGTCACGTCACCAGCTGACTCAACGGTCGTCACAGTTAATGGGCCGCCCACTCCGAGTAGCGACTCGGCCGCGGCGGCAACGGCGCAAAACAACAGCTTGTGTACGACGATTCAACCGTTCTACTGGGAAATAGGCAATGCGAATGGCGCTCTCGCCAGCGGCAGTTCCACTCAGTCCGGCGGCACCCCCGTAACAGCGACAACGATATTTCCAATTGCTTCGGCATCAAAATGGATTTATGCCATGTATGTCGTCCAAAACCGCGGGGGCGTTGCGAATCTGACTTCAGCCGATATTGCGTTCCTTACATTCACTAGCGGCTACACTTATATGGGCAGCGATGCTCAGAGTGTCACCTGTACTGCACCCACCAGCGGCGCGGACAGCATCAACTATTGCCTGACCTTGCTGTCGTCCACGCCCGGAGAATTCTTCGACAGCCAGGATCCAAGTGCTGTTGGCGTATTTGATTACGATTCCGGTCATGAGGAAAATCACGCCGGACAGTTTGAGCCGGAAATCAATGCTCTGAATGTTTCAAACCTGGGGAGCGCAATCGCTGCGGGATTGGGCGTGAGCGGAGTCACCCTCAACTACCACCAACCCTTGTGGGCTGGCGGGATTTATGCCAACGCAAACGATTACACGGTCATATTGCGTGCAGTGCTGGGTGGACAACTGTACATGCTTGGTGCCCTTGGCACAGATGCGGTCTGCGCCTGGACCGGCCCGGGTTGCAATGCCGCCAACAGTCCCCAGTTTAGCGAGCATTGGCACTACTCGATCGGGCATTGGGTCGAAGACGATTACGCCCTTGGTGACGACGGTGCTTTCAGCAGTCCTGGAGCCTTTGGGTTTGATCCCTGGGTTGAATCCAACAAGAATTACTATGGTGTCATCTCGCGGGCCGCGCCATCTGGCACTGGAAATCAAAATCGCTGGCAGTCGGCACAGTGCGCCCACGAACTGCATGCTGCTTGGGAATCTGGCGTACAGCAGTAGCGTTTCGAAACAGTGGTGGGCTGACTTTTTACAAACTTGATTGCCCTGATACCCAAGACACGGAAAACTAACTACAGGGACAGAGTACCGCTGAGCAGGGCGTCACTATCACCTTGAAGCTTCACGATGGGAGTACTGTCGTTGTTAATCAGGAGTGGATGCCAAAGTTGGCTTCTTGGTGGGGCAGAGCGTGCAGATCTTGCAAGCGGCAGACGGCACAGCGCCGGTTTTGTCACTGACGAATCATCCCTGATTGATAGATATGAATCCTTTCCTCAAGATGTAAGGAATTGCAGCTATTCACTTATTGTGATGCTGGTTGGAAACCATCCTAAGTAGCAATTTTACAAGTGAGGATCAGAGAGCTAGGGGTTAAAGAACAAGCCTGATCTTAAATTCTGATGCGGCAATATTCCTTGTACGCCTCACGCCTGCGCCGCCACGTGATCGATGCGCAGCACCGGCGTACCGTCCGCGTTCCATCGGCGGTTATCACTGGCGAGAGCGTAGATCCATTCCGCGCGGCCGGCGATGTTGCTGCTCACATCTCCCCAGTCGATCTCGCTTGAAGGCTCGGCAGGTGTATCGCCATTACCCTTCTCAAGTCGCGCCGCTTCCAACTGCCACTTGAGCGCAAAATAGCGCGCCGCGTCCCGGCAGGTTGCGGCAGCATGCGCTTCCGCATGGTCCGTGGGCACAACCCCGGTGATCACCCAAAGCTTGGGACTGACACCATGTTTAGGCCAGACGCGACCAAGCATGGCGCGGTGTGGCACCATCCACTGCCATTCGCCGGTGATGTCGGTGTCGAATATCTCAAGTTTCCGCAGATACTCGGCCACTTGTTCTTGCTGGGCCTTGTGCCATACCGCAAAAGCCGCTTCGTCAAAGGGCATGGATGAAGACATGGTTATCCTCGCAATATTAACTATGTGGATTTTACGGGAGATGCGGCTCGGAAAGATATTCCCGGCTCTGCATTTCCTGTAGGCGGCTGGTGGTGCGCTGGAACTCAAAGGCCAGACGTTTACCCGGATACAGCCGCTCAAGTGGTACTGCCGCGGAGAGCGCAAGTTTTACGCGTCGGTCATAGAACTCGTCCACCAATGCCACGAAGCGCCGTGCCTCATCTTCCAGATCACCGTCGAGCTGGGGGATGTCGGAGATCAGTACCGTGTGGTAGCTGCGGGCGATCTCGATGTAATCCAACTGACTACGTGGTCCGCCGCAGATATCCTGGAAACAGAACCAAACCACACCATCGGCTTGCTGTTTGACCGGGATCAGGCGGTCATTGATGAATAATGCCGCGTCGCTGCTCTGGGCTCCACCCGAGATGTGACCGTAAAATTCTTGCAGATGCGCGTCGGCCTCGGCACCGGAAGGCGTGTAAAAAAGCCTCACTTTTTCAAGATGCCGCAGCCGGTAGTCAACACCGCCATCCACATTCATGACGTGGGTATGCTGTTTGATGGATTTGATGGCAGGCAGGAAGCGTTCCCTCTGTAAGCCGTTCTTGTAGAGTTTGTCGGGTGGGATGTTCGAGGTGGCCACCAGCGTCACGCCATCCGCAAACAGGTATTCAAACAAGCGGCCGAGCAGCATGGCATCGGCGATGTCGGAGACGAAGAATTCGTCAAAACATAATACGCACGCCCGTTCGCTGAAATGTTTAGCCACGATCCTGAGTGGGTCCTCCTGATCCGGAAGCGCCTTGAGCTGAGCATGTACCATTTGCATGAAGCGATGGAAGTGCAAGCGGGTTTTTTCTTGAAATGGCAGGCATTCATAGAAACAGTCCATCAACCAGGTCTTGCCGCGGCCGACGGAGCCCCACAGATACAGACCCTTTAACGGGGATTGTGTCTGTCCCAATGCGCGTCTCCACCCGGAGAGAGGCGGACGCGTGAGCAGATGTTCATACAGGAGATCAAGCGCCGCCACGGTACGCGCCTGGGCAGCATCCTTCACGAAACCCGGCTTGGCGAGGTCCGCTTCGTAACGTTGCCGCGGCGTGAGCAGCGTGTGGGAATCGTTCATGATTTATGAATCAGTAAAGCTTATCTTTTGTGGGAGCGGCCGTCCCGGCCGCGATTATCGCGACGGAGGCAGGTTTTTGCTCCTGCAAAACCTGCATTTCCACCATCCATGGTGGTCACCGTCGCTCCCACGAGAATAGAATGATACTTCATTAAGGCGTGCAGTCTAACCACGAATTGGTGTTCTCAATCCGTTTGCAATTCCGGCAGATTCTTGTATTGCTCCAGCGCCTGCGGGTTGGCAAGAGCATCGGTGTTCTTCACCGGGCGATTGTGGATGACGTTGCGCACTGTCAGCTCCGTGATTTTTCCGCTGATGGTGCGCGGGATATCCGACACGGCAATGATCTTGGCCGGTACATGGCGCGGCGAAGTGTTGTCACGGATGGTGATTTTGATTTTCTTGCTCAACGCGTCATCGAGCGTGAAACCTTCGCGCAGACGCACGAACAGGATCACGCGCACGTCGCCCTGCCAGTCCTGGCCAACGGCCAGACTTTCCACGACTTCCGGTAATTTTTCCACTTGGCGGTAGATTTCCGCCGTACCGATACGCACGCCGCCGGGGTTGAGGGTAGCATCTGAGCGCCCGAAGATGATGAGCCCATCATGTTCTGTGAGTTCAGCCCAGTCGCCATGATGCCAGATGCCGGGAAAGACATCGAAATACGCAGCATGATATTTTTTTTCATCCGCATCGTTCCAGAAATACACCGGCATGGAAGGGAAGGGTTTCACGCACACCAGTTCGCCGGGCTGGCCGTGCACGGGTTTGCCGTCCTCGTTCCAGATTTCCACCGCCATGCCCAGACCACGGCATTGCAGTTCACCCGGATACACCGGCAGTAACGGGTTGCCGAGCGCGAAACAGGAAACGATATCGGTGCCACCAGAGATCGAAGATAGGCATAGGTCGGATTTGATTTCCCGGTACACGTATTCGGAATTCTCCGGCAAGAGTGGTGAACCGGTAGATGTGATTATCCGCAATCTATCCAACTTATATTTCTTCCTGGGCTTCACATCAAATTTCTCGGCGGCTGACAGATATTTGGCGCTGGTGCCGAAGATGCTGATGCCTTCCTGATCGGCGATGCGCCACAGGATATCGTGCTGCAGATGAAAGGGTGAGCCGTCATAGAGCAGTACCGTCGCGCCCACTGCCAGGCTCGATACCAGCCAGTTCCACATCATCCAGCCACAGGTGGTGAAATAGAAAATCACGTCTTCACGCTTCAGGTCTGTGTGCAGCACCAGTTCCTTCAGGTGCTGGATGAGCGTGCCGCCGGCGCCGTGCACGATGCACTTGGGGACGCCGGTGGTGCCGGAGCTGTACATGATGTACACGGGGTGGTCAAAGGGCAGTTGCGCGAATTCGACGTCGGTGGCATCGGTCAGATACTCGTGCCAATGAACGGCATGGGGGATGTTGGATATATCCGGCTTGGGATTGAGGTATGGGACCACTACAACGCGCTGCACGGACGTCAGTTTTCCGAGCACGCCCCGGATACGTTCCAGCGAGTCCACGTTCTTGCCGGCGTAGAAATAACTGTCACAGGTAAACAGCACTTTCGGTTCGATCTGGCCGAAGCGGTCCAGCACGCCATTGATGCCGAAGTCCGGCGAGCAGGAAGACCAGATGGCGCCGATGCTCGTGGCGGCGAGCATGGCGATGATGGTTTCCGGGCGGTTCGGCATGAAGCCCGCGACCCGGTCACCGCTTTTTAAGCCAGACTTTTTCAGCGCATCCGCCAGTCCCGCTACCTGACGATACAGTTCTTTATAAGTGAACGTTACGCGGTGGCTGTCGTGCTCAGTGCGGAACTCCAGCGCGATGCGCTCGTCGCGGTAGCGCAGCAGGTTCTCGGCGAAATTCAGCCGTGCGCCGTCGAACCATTTCGCGCCGGGCATTTTGTCACCGTCCGTAAGTACCTTGTCCCAGGTTTTTGAGAATTTGATATCGCAGAATTTCCACACCTGTTGCCAGAAGCGCTCCGGATATTCCACCGACCACTGGTAAAGCGCGGCATAATTCTGAAAGTCTTGGCCGCACTCGCGCCGCACGTGTTCGAGGAAGCGCGTCATGTTGGCGCGTTCGATGACATCTTTGCTTGGGGTCCAGAGCGCTTGAGTCATATCGAAATTCCAGCAGATGTAGGTTGGGTTGAGACGCATGCCGAAACCCAACAATCAGCATTATGAACGTTGGAGTTCGCTTCGCTCACCCCAACCTACATATCCTTGAATTCCTCTCCCAAAGGGAGAGAGGATGTAATATGCAGGAACCTACTTCAATTGATCCAGCGCTTTTTCCAGCTCAGGCAGAATCTTGAAAAGATCTCCTACGAGACCTATGTCTGCAACCTGGAAAATCGGCGCGTCGGGGTCCTTGTTGATGGCAACGATGGTGCGCGCGTCCTTGATGCCAGTCAGATGCTGAATGGCGCCGGAAATGCCCACTGCCACGTAGAGGTCAGGAGCGATGATTTTGCCGGTCTGGCCCACCTGTAGTTCGTTGGGCACGAAGCCCGCATCCACTGCCGCGCGCGAAGCACCGACGGCCGCGCCCAGTTTGTCGGCGAACTTGTAGATGATCGCGAAATTATCTTTGCTCCCGACACCACGCCCGCCGGAGACTACCCGCGCAGCAGATTGCAGGTCGGGCCGGTCGCTTTTTTGGGCTTTCAGCTCCACAAAGCGAGTATGCGTAGGCATTACTGCGTCGATATTAGTGGCTACGACTTCCGACGCGCCGCCCGTACCGCATTCTTGCCATGAAGCAGTGCGGACCGTAGCGACGACGCACGGTTTCTCCGGCGCCTTTACAGTGACGATAGCATTGCCCGCATACATAGGGCGCTCGAACGTCGTTGCATCGATGACCTTCATCACGTCGCTCACCTGCTGTACACCTAACAACGCTGCGGCGCGCGGCAGCACATCCTTGCCGAAGGTGGTGGAAGGCGCGAGCACGTGGCTGTAACCGGTTGCCAGCTTGGCGATCTGTGGCGCCAATGTCGATGCGAGTTGATGCGCATTTTCTGTGCGCTCGATTTTCAAGACGCGCTTCACACCCTTGAGCTTCGCGGCAGCTTCCGCAACTGCCGAGGCATCGGCAGCGAACACCGCCACGTCAATCTCACCGCCGATAGCCACCGCGCAG
The DNA here is from genome assembly GCA_050739415.1 of Gammaproteobacteria bacterium. Classification (GTDB taxonomy): domain Bacteria; phylum Pseudomonadota; class Gammaproteobacteria; order Natronospirales; family REEB76; genus REEB76. The sequence continues at coordinate 10,215 of JBOIBD010000038.1, forward strand.
CTGACAGCACGGGCGGTGGCAGCGTTGAGTTGCTTGCCGTCGTGTTCGGCGATTACCAGGATTTTATTCATTACAGCACCCCTCGTTGCTTCAGTGCGGCAATGAGCGCCGGTACGTCTTCGACTTTCTTTCCTCCAACACGTTGCGGTGGGGATGCGTACTTGGTGGATTCAAGTCTCGGTGCGACCGGGATTTCCAATTCCTCCAGCTTCAGGGTCTGCAGCGGCTTGCTCCGAGCTTTCATGATGTCCGGCATCTTCACGAAGCGCGGTGTGTTGAGCCGCAGATCGGTAGTGACAACTGCCGGCAGGTCTATCTCGATGGTCTCCAGCCCCGCATCCACCTCGCGGGTGACGCTGGCGGTTTTACCTTTCAATTCGAATTTGGAAGCGAAGGTGGCTTGCGGTCGGTCCCACAGGCCTGCCAACATCTGGCCGGTCTGGTTGCTGTCGTCGTCAATAGCTTGCTTGCCAAGGATCACCAGGTCTGCGCTCTCGCGCTTCGCCAGTTCATGGAAGATACGCGCTGCCATCAGCGGCTGAACGGCATCGGCGCTCTCTACCAGGGTGGCGCGATCCGCGCCCATGGCCAGCGCGGTGCGTAGCTGTTGCTGGCCTTCAGCAGAACCAATGCTGACCGCTACGATCTCCGCCTGCGTTCCGCTCTCGCGGATGCGTAGGGCTTCTTCCAACGCAATCTCGTCGAAGGGATTGATGCTCATCTTGACGCCGTCGGTATTGATGCCGCTGCTGTCTTTCTTGACCTGCACACGCACGCTGAAATCAATGACACGTTTGATGCCGACAAGGATCTTCATTTTTTAGAATCACTCTTTGTGTAGATTTTCGCAATCATTTCATTTACAGGTGGACCCAATCTTTCGTCTCTTACTTGATAAAAATGTTCAACATCTTTTCCCCATTTTCCGCCCTGTCTATTTAGAGAAGGTTCTGCCGCGTGAATAAGTACTGCCTCAATGTGATTCAAAGCAGTTTGTCTTTTTGTGCCTGCACGTTTGGCATCTGCATGTAATTTATGTTTGTTTGTAACCCATCTAAGGCCAAACCATGAAAATTGATTCCACCGCCCAGATAAATGATCCCATTGGTGATTATTCAATCTTTTTAATAATCGTTGATTGCCAGCCCCAGTCTGTCCTACATAAACTATTTTATAATCCGCGTATAAAACATAAATTCCAGTTTGTTCAGAAAAATCGACTTCCGAGTGTTTGCTGTTGTATCCACACAGATCACCTTTATTATTTGGTTTTCCCCAAAATACATTTTCAACTTTCCAAAAGAGGCCATAATTACAAATCAGCATAAATATCTCCGTTACAGATTCTGATAATTTGGGCCACTGCCACCTTCCGGTGTGGTCCAGATAATGTTCTCGTACGGATCCTTGATGTCGCAGGTCTTGCAGTGCACGCAGTTGGCGGCATTGATCTGCAAACGTTTCTGACCATTCTCTTCGACCATCTCGTATACCTGCACAGGGCAGAAGCGGGTGCAGGGGTTGTCATATTCCTCGGCGCAGCGGCTAACACAGATGCTCATATCCGGCACTTTGAGGTGCACCGGTTGGTTTTCATCGTGGGTAGTGGAGGAAAAGAATACAGAGGCCAGGCGGTCACGCGGCGGCAGCGTGCGGGCTACGTAGTCATCCGTCTTAGCAAGGTTCTTGCTGAGCGTGTGCAGGCTCTTCCAGTCAGCATGATTCTTGAGTGTCCACGGTAGTTTGCCGAAGGTGATGGTTTCCAGCACGGCATTGAGCAGTCCCAACCATAGTCCTCTATGAAAACCGGGGCGGATGTTACGGACTTTCTGTAATTCTTTGTCAGAAGGCGATTTGCGCCAGAGTGTATCGAAGCCTTCGGCACGGCCATGTTCGGCCAGGTGTTCGGCTGCCAGCATTCCCGAACGCAGGGCCATGTGCACGCCCTTGATCTTGGGCACGTTCATGGTGCCTGCCGCATCACCTATTAGAATCGCACCGGGCATCTCCAACTTGGGCAATGATTGCAGGCCCCCTTCAATGAGTGCGCGGGTACCGGCCGAAAGAATCTCGCCACCTTCCAGCAGTGGCTTCACACTCTGATGATGCTTGAATTGCTGAAAGGCTTCGAAGGGTTTGAATTCCGGGTCTTCGTAATCCAGTCCCGCGACGAAGCCCACGTACACGCGGTCCTGATCCAGGTGATACAGAAAACTGCCGCCGTAGGTTCTGGAATCCAGCGGCCATCCGACACTGTGCTGAACGTAACCCGGCTTTACCCGCCCGGGCGGTAGTTGCCAGAGTTCCTTGAAACCGATGCCGTAAGTTTGTGGTGAACAATCCGCATCGAGTTTGAATTCCTTGATGAGCAGCTTGCTGACGCTGCCACGGCAGCCCTCCGCCAGCACCGTTACTTCAACATGAATATCCACGCCGGCGGTGAAATTCGGTCCTGGGGTACCGTCCTTGTTCACGCCCATATCACCGCAGCGCACGCCGATGACCTTGCTGTTCTCGATCAGGGGCGCAGCGGCTGGGAAACCGGGGAACACTTCCACGCCCAGCGTTTCCGCCTGTTGTGCCAGCCATGCGCACAAGCTGCCAAGCGAGAGGATGAAATTGCCGTGATTGTGCATCTGCGGAGGCGTCGGTAATTTAATGCGCCGGGACTTGGTGAGCAGCACGAATTCGTCTTTCACAGCAGGCACACAGATTGCAGGCGGGGTTTCACGCCACTTTGGCAGCAACTCATCCAGCGCCGCCGGCTCCATGACGCAGCCCGAGAGGATGTGCGCGCCCACCTGTGAGCCCTTTTCCAGCACGCACACGCGAGTGTCGGGTTTCTGCTGCTTCAGACGAATGGCGCAGGCGAGGCCGGCAGGCCCGGCACCGACCACCACCACGTCGTATTGCATTATTTCTCTTTGAATTTCCAAGCCATGCTCCGATAAAACGACAAGCCGCCGAGAACGGACGGGCCGCCATCAGAAATCCATTTTACCGCGAATTCTTAACTCCCTCTCCCTCGATGGGAGAGGGTGGGGTGAGGGTGAAGATGCCTAGAGTAGTGGAATAGACAAAGTGCAATACATCTACCCCTCACCCTTTCTTCTCCCGCAAGGGGAAGGGGACAAAGTGAGCGCTGGCGCGCTTGTCCTTTATTTGGGTTGCATTCTGATAGCGCCGTCCAGACGGATGGTCTCGCCATTCAGCATCACACTCTCACAAATCTGTTGCACAAGCTGCGCGTATTCCTCCGGTTTGCCGAGGCGCGATGGGAACGGGACCTGTGCACCCAGGGATTTTTGCACTTCCTCGGACATGCCGGCCATCATCGGCGTCCAGAAGATGCCGGGTGCGATGGTCATGACGCGGATGCCGAAGCGCGCAAACTCGCGCGCGATGGGCAAGGTCATGCCGACCACGCCGCCCTTGGAGGCGGAGTAGGCCGCCTGGCCGATCTGGCCCTCGAAGGCCGCGACCGAGGCCGTGTTCACGATTACGCCGCGCTCGCCTTCGGCATTGGGCGCGTTGTGCTGCATGACATTGGCCGCGGCCTTGATGAGATTGAACGTGCCGACGAGGTTCACATGAATGGTCTTGGCGAAGAACTCCGTCGCCATGGGGCCTTCCTTGCCGAGCGTGCGGCCCGCACCCAGAATGCCGGCGCAGTTCACCGCCAGTTGCAGGCTGCCGAATGCGGCTTTAGCCTTGTCCACCGCGGAGATGACTTCTTTTTCCGAAGACACATCGGTCTTGATGAACAGCGCGTTGGCGCCGAGTTTCTTCGCGGCTTCCGCGCCGTGCTCCTCATTCACGTCCAGCATCGCTACCTTGCCGCCGGCCTTGACGATGCGCTCGCAGGTAGCGAGGCCGAGTCCGGAAACTCCGCCGGAGACGATCGCATGAATTTTTTCGAATTGCATGTGCCGATTCCTCTATAGAAAATAATGAAAATGCCTTATTGTGGGAGCGACGGTACCCGTCGCGATTATCGCGGTCGAGACGACCGCTCCCACGAAATCATTCCACCTTGCTCTGATTGGCAACCGCATTCGCGGCCGCAGTAACCTTATCCGCATCACCAAGATAGTAATGGCGCACCGGGTTGAAGTATTTGTCCAACTCATAGACCAGTGGGATCCCGGTGGGGACATTGAGTGCCACGATGTCTGTATCGCTCATCTTGTCCAGATGCTTCACCAGTGCACGCAGCGAATTACCGTGCGCAACGATAATGAGATGCTGGCCGCGCTGCATGGCCGGCAGGATTTCGGTTTCGTAATAGGGCACGAAACGCGCCACCGTATCAGCCAGAGATTCGGTAGCGGGACGATCGCCAGACTTCAGCCCGTTGTAGCGGGGATCGTGGTTGGGATGACGTTTATCGTTTTCGGCCAGTGCCGGCGGCCGGATGTCGTAACTGCGGCGCCAGATTTTCACCTGATCCTCGCCATACTGCTTCGCAGTTTCGGCTTTGTTCAATCCCTGCAAGGCGCCGTAATGACGTTCATTCAGCCGCCAATCCTTCTTCACAGGAATCCACATCAGATCCAAGTCGTCCTGCACGATCCAGAGCGTGCGTACAGCGCGCTTGAGGAGCGAGGTGTAAGCCATGTCGAAGCTGAAACCGGCTTCCTTTAGAAGACGCGCGGCGTCATGGGCTTCGGTCACGCCTTCCGGCGCCAAGTCCACGTCGGTCCAGCCGGTGAAGCGGTTTTCCTTGTTCCATTCGCTCAGGCCGTGACGGAGTAAAACGAGTCTGCTCATGAGTTTCCCGGGTAGTCAGGTGTGATGTGATGTTTCCAGTTTCTGTTCGCGCGCGAAGCGTTCGATGGCGAGCTGGATTAGTCTGTCAATGAGTTCCGTGTAGGAAAGACCGGACAGCGCCCAAAGCCGTGGATACATGCTGATTTTCGTGAAACCGGGGATCGTATTGATCTCATTCACCAGCAGTGTACCGTCGGGCTGGAGGAAGAAGTCCACGCGGCCCATGCCTTCGCAATTGAGCACGTTGAACGTCTGAATTGCCAGTGCTTGCACACGTTTGACGGTCTCCGCCGGAAGCCTGGCCGGCGCTTCAAGGCGCGCGCCGTTTTCGTCCACATACTTCGCATCGTAATCGTAGAACTCGTGGGTGGGGATAACCTCACCCGGCATGGAGGCAATGGGATCGTCGTTTCCCAATACCGCACATTCAATCTCCCGGCCCCGGATAGTTTCCTCGATGAGAATTTTGGTGTCATAGCGGAAGGCATTTGCCACAGCTTTTGTGAAACTCGCTTCGTCTTTTGCGTTGCTGATTCCGACGGAGGAGCCGAGATTGGCCGGTTTCACGAATACCGGCATGCCCAGTTGTTTTGCCACCGCGATAAAGGAAGGCGTATCGCCATGCGTGCAGGTAATGAATTTACAGATGGGCAGGCCAGCTTCCCGCAGCAGGCGTTTCATAACATCCTTGTCCATACCCACGGCGGAGCCCAGGACTCCGGCGCCCACGAAGGGCACATTGGCAAGTTTCAACAAGCCCTGGATGGTACCGTCTTCGCCGAAAGGGCCGTGCAGGATGGGAAATACCACGTCCACGGCTTGATCCAGATGTCCGCTGTTGAGACTGGTGAGTTTGCCACCGCTCTGTGGCACCAGTGCCACGCTCTCGCTGTTGACCTTGTTGAGTGCAACCAGTTTCGGATTGGTGCTGTTAAGCAGGAATTCCGATGGCTTGTTCAGAAGCCAGTGACCGGATTTGTCTATACCAATCAGCACGGCTTCGTATTTCGTGTTATCAATGGCGTCAATGACGTTCTTGGCGGACAGCAGCGAAACCTCGTGTTCGGCTGATTTACCGCCAAACAGGATGCCGACCCGGATTTTCTGTGTCATGTTGTCCTTCGTTCAGCCAAGGCATGTTAGCGATAGACTTCCCGCCGGTGGCCGATGCGCACGACGCGAATGGTAATGAGCTGATCTTGTATGGACACGATTATTCGGTAATCACCAATCCGGTACTTCCAGAACCGGCCTAACTCGGAGCCATGCAGTGCTTCACCGATACTGCGAGGGTCCTGCAGGGTTGTAATTCGTTCGCGCAGGAACTTTATGATACGTTTGGCCGTTTCGGGACCAATGCGCTTTAGATCTTTTTCTGTTGCCGGATCGAACTCAATCCGCCAGACCAAGGTGCTTCTCCACTTCCTCCAGGCTTAGTCCGGGCAGATTTTTTTCCGTACGCGCCTCGGCGAGATAATAATCCTCAAGGTCTTCCAGGTATTCCTGGATAGCTTCGCGTGCGTAATAGGTCTTGCTGCGGCCGGTTTTTTTGGCCAGCGCGTCCAGGCGTTTTTCGATATCGGGTGTCAAGCGGATCGCAAGCATGCTGGTTACCTCAGTTGCTATACAAGTATAGCATGAGGATTAATTAGAACCTATTTCAAAACGTCACGGCCGCTCTTGGGCATCCCTGCCCTCCGCGGCATAAGGTCTTCCTGACCAAAAGCGCAGGCAGAACGCGGCGTGCGGCAGCGAAAAACCGGAGTGTACATGCCAGTACATGAGGGCTCGCCGTATACGACGAGCGGGCGAACAGGATGTTCGCCATGGACCACAAGCGGAGCAGGGAAGCGAAGCGACGTGGTTGAGCTGACGTGCAACAAAGTTATGCCAAGCGCGGTAGTTTTGAGATAGGTTCTAGGGCTTACGCCGGCTATCAGCCGGCACACGTCCCAGCTTGCTCTCAGGCCTGCGACCAAGCGCCTCGGAAATGAAGGTACCAGCTTCCAGCAACTTGTCCATGTCCACACCGGTTTCAATGCCCATGCCGGTGAGCATGAAGAGCACATCTTCGGTCGCGACGTTGCCGGTAGCACCCTTGGCGTAGGGGCAACCGCCGAGTCCGGAAGTGGAGGAATCCACTATGGCCACGCCCATTTGAAGACAGGCGTGGATGTTGGCGAGTGCCTGGCCGTAGGTATCGTGAAAATGCACTGCCAGCCGGTTCATGGGCAGTTCTGCCGCCGCCGCCGCCAGCATGCGCTCGGCCTTGATGGGAGTGCCGACTCCGATGGTGTCCCCCAATGAGATTTCATAAC
>JBOIBD010000039.1:0-17162 GCA_050739415.1 Gammaproteobacteria bacterium
GACAGGAGCTTCACCATGCATCGCGTTCTCGTACTCGGAGCCGGCAAGATCGGTTCCCTGCTCTCCGGCCTGCTGGCCGCTTCCGGCGATTACCAGGTGGATCTTGCGGATGTGAACGGCCATGCGGCGCAAGCGGTGGTAGCCGGTCACAAACTCTCCAATATCAAAGCCCATCAGGTGGATGCCCGCAGCAAGGACGCGCTGGAAAATCACCTGAAGGCACACGGGGTGGATGCGGTGATTTCCAGCTTGCCTTACTTCTGCAATCCGCCGGTGGCAGAAGCCGCGCGCAAATTCAACTTGCACTATTTTGACTTGACGGAAGACGTGGAAGTAACCCGCGCCGTCACCAAAATCGCGGCCGGCGCCGGTACCGTATTCGCGCCGCAATGCGGCCTCGCACCGGGCTTCATCAGCATCGCCGCCCAGGAACTCATGAGCCACTTTGATGAAGTGCGTGATGCGAAACTACGCGTTGGTGCCCTACCCCAAAATCCGGGCAACATGAGCAAGTACGCGCTCACCTGGTCCTCGGACGGCGTCATCAACGAATACGGCAATCTTTGCTATGGTGTGACCGATGGCAAACCCGCCACGCTGATGCCGCTGGAAGGTCTCGAAACCATCCAGCTGGAAGGCAGGGTGTACGAAGCCTTTAACACTTCTGGTGGTCTGGGTTCGCTCGCCGAAACCTGGGAAGGCAAGGTACTCAATCTCACCTACAAGACCATGCGCTATCCCGGACATTGCGAAATCATGCGCGTGCTCCTGAACGATTTGCGCATGAACGAACATCGCGGCGAACTCAAGACCATCCTGGAGCGCGCAGTGCCACGCACCGTGCAGGACGTGGTGCTGGTGTATGTGTCGGTCAACGGCATGCAGCACGGCAAGTTCATGGAAGAGAATTATGTGAACGCCATCTATCCGCAGGAAATTGCCGGCAAGCTGTGGTCAGCGATTCAGGTCACCACCAGCTCTGGTGTCTGTGCCGTGGTGGATCTGGTTTTGAAGGAACCAGCCGCCTACAAGGGGCTGGTGAAGCAGGAACTGTTCAAACTCAGCGATGTGCTTGCCAACCGCTTCGGCAAGGCCTATGCCCAGGCAGAAACCGCTGAGCTATCCGCGCGCCTGGTGCGCACCGGTGAAGCCGTTAAACAGTTTGTGGCTTGAGGTAACGGTAATGGCAAAAGCAAGTGCAACTTCGATTCTCCAATCACTCGGCTTGGCGAAAACCAACACCGGCGTCTGGACCAGTACCGGCGGCTGGCGCAAGAGCCGTGGTGCGGACGTGCTCGAATCCATCAATCCCGCTACCGGCAAGGTAATCGCCCGCGTCACCTGTGCCACCGAATCCGATTACGATCAGATCATCTGCGATGCACAGAAAGCCTTTGAAGTCTGGCGCGAGGTGCCGGCACCCAAGCGCGGGGAAGCCGTGCGCCTGATCGCCGAAACGCTGCGCAAACACAAGGGCGCGCTCGGCAGTCTCGTTTCGCTGGAAATGGGCAAGATAAAAGCTGAAGGTGACGGCGAAGTTCAGGAAATGATCGACATCGCCGATTTTGCCGTGGGCCAGTCACGTATGTTGTATGGCCAGACCATGCATTCGGAACGCCCACATCATCGCATGTACGAACAGTGGCATCCCTACGGCGTCGTAGGCATCATCACCGCCTTCAATTTCCCCGTCGCTGTGTGGTCCTGGAATGCGTTCCTGTCCGCCATCTGCGGTAACGCCACGGTGTGGAAACCATCGCCGCGCACTCCGCTGTGCGCCATCGCCGTGCAAGACATCTGCAACAAGGTGTTAAAGAAGCACGGCTATCCGGCTATCTTTTCGATGTTCGTGGATAAGGGTGTCAAGCTCGCAGAGAAATTTGCGAAAGATCCACGCGTAGCGCTGATTTCATTCACTGGCTCAACCGCGGTAGGCCGAAAGGTGGGCGAGATGGTGTCAGCACGTATGGGTCGCGCGCTGTTGGAGCTGGGTGGCAACAATGCGATCATTGTGGATGAAACCGCCGAGCTGAATCTGGTGGTTCCGGCCGTGGTGTTTGGCGCTGTGGGCACCGCTGGCCAACGCTGCACCAGCACCCGCCGGCTCATCGTGCACGAGAGCATCGTGGATGAGCTGACAGACAGATTGGCTCATGCATACAAACAAGTGCGGATCGGTGACCCGTTGACGGATGGCACGCTCATGGGACCACTATGTAGCGAAGACGCGGTAAAACGCTATCGCGCAGCCATCAGCACGATCAAGAAAATCGGCGGCATAATCACATACGGCGGCAAGGTACTGAAGCGCCCAGGCTATTTCGTGGAGCCTACCATCGTACGCGCAGAACATGATTGGGATATCGTCAAGACTGAAACCTTTGGGCCAATCCTGTATGTGATGTCATTTCAGAATCTGAAAGAAGCGGTAACTATGCACAATGCCGTGCCCCAAGGCCTGTCCTCCGCTATCTTTACCACCAATCTGAAGAATGCGGAATATTTCTTGTCCGTAGTGGGCAGCGACTGCGGCATCGCCAATGTGAACATTGGCACATCCGGCGCAGAAATCGGCGGCGCTTTCGGTGGTGAAAAGGATACGGGCGGCGGTCGCGAATCCGGTTCCGACGCCTGGAAGCACTATATGCGCCGACAGACCAACACCATCAATTGGTCAGACCATCTGCCGTTGGCGCAGGGTATAAAGTTCGACCTGAGTTGATATGGCTGACTGGTAAATGATAAAAGATTTTCTCGCCGCGCAACCCGCGGCGTTTTCTTAAAAAGGATTTCTCATGCTGGCACTGCATCTTCTGCTGCTCGCCATCCTGCAGGGGATCACCGAGTTGTTTCCCATCAGCAGCCTCGGCCACAGCATCCTGGTACCAGCGGTATTTCACTGGCCTATTGACCGGGAAGCACCCTGGTTCCTTCCCTTTATCGTTGTGTTGCATATCGGCACGGCCACGGCACTCTTTATATATTTCTGGCGCGACTGGTTCGTACTCCTGGGCGGTGCCTGGAGAGCCCGCGGCAACGTGAACAATTCGCAGGCGCGTCTGTTCTGGCTGTTGGTAGTGGGTACGATCCCGGCGGGCATCATTGGTCTATTGCTGGAACACAAGATCCGCAATCTGTTCGGCGGTTTCGCCATTGCCGCGATATTCCTGATGATAAATGGCGTAATCCTGTTCGTCGGCGACGCACTCAAGCAGCGCACGGCCCGTCATGAACTCGCGAATATGGGCTGGTGGCGCGCCATCGGCATCGGCTGCGCACAGGCGCTGGCACTGATTCCCGGAATTTCCCGCTCAGGCGCCACCTTGGTAGCGGGTGTATGGTCAGGGCTGGACTATGCTTCCTCCGCGCGCTTTTCCTTCCTGCTGGCGACGCCCATCATCGGTGCGGCCGGTCTACTGGAAGTGCCAAAACTGATCAAACACCGCGCATTGATGCCAGAAGGCCTGATGCTCATCATCGTGGGCGGTGGAATACTCGCCGGTATTTTTGCCTGGTTGAGCGTCTGGTTCCTGATGCGGTATTTCAACAAGCACGAAGTCACCGCCTTGCGACCCTTCGGAATTTATTGCCTGGTGGCGGGCGCAGTGGCTTTGGCAATCCGATTCATCTGAAGGCTGCGTATTGGAGCTTGCGCTGTCTGCCATTGGTTATTAGTCTGCGCTGACAGGGGATATCGAGTGCGACATCCGCTGCCAGGCTAATTGCCTTTTTGGCTTGAGCGAGTATAAGGTAGCCCCGTTCGGATACCGGATTACGGGCCAAGGACGACACGCGCATGGATCATGAACCTGTCAGTTTTCTAGACCGTCTCAAGCGGCATCACATCTATCGCGTCGCGACCTTCTATGCGATCGCCAGCTATGTCCTGATCCAGATTGCGAACAACGTATTCCCGGATTTCGGCGTACCTCGTAGCAGCGTGCGGATCGTCATCGCAATCGTGGCGATTGGTTTTCCTGTGGTCTTGCTGCTGGCGTGGTTGTTCGTCCGCCCGATTGATCCCGAAAAACTTACGCATTGGCAGCGGCGGCGTTGGCGGCTCGGAGCATTGCTGTCCGCCGTCGTCATTGCCTTCGTCGGTATTTCCGGCACCTATATCTGGAAGATCACCTCGAAGATACAGGCTCCGGTCGTGGCGGCAAGCGAATCTGCCCACGCGACGGTTTTCGCACCACCGGCTGATTCCATCGCAGTGCTGCCTTTCCGCAATCTGAGTAATGATCCCAGACAACTGTACTTCAGCGATGGAATCACCCAGGAACTCACCGATGCCTTGAGCCGGATAAAGGGAATGCGTGTCATTTCGTGGCAATCCATGCAGAGCTATCGCAACACAGTTCTGCCGGTCAACAGTATCGGCCAGGATCTGGATGTGGCCTACCTGCTCGCTGGCAGTGTAATGCGCGATGGGGATAGGGTGCGTGTCTCTACCGAGCTGGTGAATACCGCGAATGGCGAGCAACTCTGGTCATCCCGCTATGACCGGGCATTCAGGGATGTATTCGCGATGCAGGACGATATCTCGAAGGCTATCGTCATCGCCCTGAAACTAAACCTCAGCAACAGCGGCACGCTGGTGGCAACCGCGACCGGAAATCCCAAAGCTCATGACGCATACCTCAAGGGTATGGCGGCTTTCAACCGGCGCACCGCGACCGATATCCGCGCCGCCATCAAATACTTCCAGCACGCAATCAAATTGGATCCCGGTTATGCCGAGGCCTACGCCCAGCTTGCCAATGTCTATACGGTACTCCCGGAAATAACCTCCATGTCGTATGAGGAAGCCAATGCCAAGGCCATGCCGATGATCCAGAAAGCACTCACTATCAATCCGGACCAGCCCAAAGCACACTCAGTATTAGCGAACATCTATATTTCAGAGCACAAAATAGATGCTGCAAAAGCTGAACTCCTGAAGGCCATGGCTCTGGATCCCAACGAGGCCTCGGCGCATACCAGCTATGCTTATCTGCTGCCGATCGAAGGTGCACTCGCACAATTTCAGCTAGCTGCCAAGCTGAATCCGGAATACTGGGGAACCCAGATAAATCTGGGCACCGCTTATGCCGAACTGGGCAGGAATGCGGAGGCCATGCAGGCGTTTCAGGCGGCCCGGAAACTGGCGCCACAAGATATTGACGCACCATTGGAAATTGCTTTCCTGTATCACCTGCAGTCACTGGACGACGAGGCAATAAAGGTGCTCAGCGATGTGCGGCCCTCCGACAAATCAGACAAGCGCATACTTGAGGCATCAATCCTGACATACAAAGCCTTGCAGGATCCAGCTCTCCGAGACCAGGCACTTGGCAAGCTGGACAAACTCGTCACTGACCCAAACAGCGCATTCGACAGTTATTATTTGGCCCTGTCCTACATCCTACTGGGGGAGAAAGATCGGGCGATCAAATTGATAGCACAGATGTGTGGTAACGCGCCGGACACTTGCAATGACATCGCGGTGGACAGTCATTACCAGACCTTACACGCGGAACCAGCATTCCAGGTATTGATTGCGAAATATAATCTGAAGTACTAGCAATACGCGATTCAACCTCCCCTGTTTAGATATCCTCGAAACGATTCCTGTCACGGTTCTTGCGCACCTGGCGGGCGTCGAACACCCGGCCATTCATGACGATATAAACACCGGCCGGCATATTTTGTGCCGCGATCACTGCCCCACCGATATTGAAGATGGCGTCACTGCCGCGAAAGCGCGCCGGATTGAGGGCGCCGGTGAGAACGATGGTCTTGCCAGGAATATCCGTAAGTGACGCCGCGGTATCCGTCATGGTATCGGTGCCATGCGTAATCAGGATATGTCCCTCTCGGCAGTTCCGCACCGCGTCGTGAACCAATGCCCGATCAGCCATGCTCATATCCAGACTGTCCTTACGCATTAGCGCCGTGATCTCAAATGGCAATCCCACACCCATTTCCCGCAGGATGTCACCAATCTGCGGTTCACCCACTTCGTATTCGCTCTTGGCATCGAAGTAGATTTTGTCAATTGTGCCGCCAGTCGTGAAGATACGAAGCTTGTCCATGTCCAGACGAATCCTCAATTGATTGTGAATGGCAATCCTATGAATAAATAAAAGGACTGGTGGCCGGACTGGGAATAGCCAGTGCCGAAATACACCGGCCCCAGCACCGTGTCTGCACCGATGAAAATTGAACTGCCGTATTGCAGCCCGCCCAGACTGATGTGCTGGGTATTGTCCCAGACGTTGCCGCCTTCAAGGCTGGCGCCAATATAAAAGCCGTTTCCCAGCGCGCTGGGCAGATTGCCTATCCTGTCGAGATAGATGAGATGCGCGGACAACACCTGCTGACCGCGCAATTGCTGCTGGCGCAAGCCGGACAGGGACAGAAACCCGCCGAGGGTGAATTCATCATAGAACGGGATATTGGTGCGGAAAGACGTGCCGACATTGCCGGTAAAAATCAGGCTGTGGGAGTTGTTTCCAAACACCTGTACCCCGGTCAGTTCCGCCTTGTCGTAATTGATATCACTCCCCAGGCCGCCACGGGCAAAAAAACCGTTCAAGGTTAAATAGGATCCCGAACTGGGAAAACCGGTATCGCCCTCCAGCGTATCCAGGCCGAAGCGCAGGCGCAGCCCACCAAGCGTGTCTCTATAGGACGGCAATGTAGGATCACCCACCCGCGGCTGGGAGACCACGTGTCCGTAGGAAGGCCCGATGCGCAGCTCCGCCACATTCCCGAACTCTCCGCCAATATCAAACCCGCCGCGTATCTCCCGGGTTGTGTATTGCGCGACGAGGTCTTCACCATTATAGATATTGGAAAGAGTATTCAGATATTCGGCCTGCGGCGCCACAAACACCGTGCCGGAATAATTCACTGGCTGATAAAGTTCTGTATAGAATCGTCGCGTATTACCTATCTCGAACTGATTGCGCCATTCTCCACCGAGTTGATTCAGCTCCGCGCGTGTCCACGCGAAGGAAAGCCCATACTCGCTGCCGCCTTCGAAGTCATCGGCTATGCGCAGGCCAAAGTACAGGTAATTGGGATCCCAGGGTTTTTCCTGCACAGTTATGACGAGGCCGGTGCGGTTGCCCTCGTGGGCGATGGAGGCATTGACCTGGCGGAAATAATCCAGGTAATAAACCTGCTCGAGATCACGATCGATCCGTTTGAAGTCCCACGTATCACCGACCTTGGTAACGAGGTTGTCACGGATCATGGCCGTCGGAATACGATGATTACCGCGTACTTCAATGAAATCAATCGTTTTCAATGTCTGTGGCACGAATCGGTGCTGTTGTCGGTATTGTGCGTATGCCTGGGATGAAAGCTGCAGATCGTGCAGAGGCGTGAGAGCCTTGAGCGCCGCTTGTTTGCCGATTTTGATGGCATCGCTCGCGCGACTGAAATCGGTCGCAGTTATATTGCCAAGGTCAGGCTGGATCAGGATATCGTGCGGGCCCAGGCTGGTAATGGATCGAGCAACATTCTCATTGCCCATGAGGATGATCACTTGCAGCGAGACACTAACCACATTGTTGAGACTTTCGGGATTTGAGAGCGGCGTGCTCACATTGACGGCGATGACAACATCCGCGCCCATTTTTCGAGCCACGTCCACCGGCAGGTTATCTACCAATCCGCCGTCCACCAGCAGATGGTGCTCAATCTCGACAGGCGAGTAGACACCCGGCACTGACATACTGGCCCGCATGACATTGGCAAGATCCCCATGATCGAACACTACTTCTTTGCCGGTATCTATATCAGTAGCTACGGCGCGGAACGGGATCGGCAGCTTGTTGAAATCGGTGGAAGGCTGCGTGGCAAGCGCCAAAACATTGAGTATTCGTCCTGGGTCATTGCCGGCTCGAATACCTTGGGGGAAGAAGAAATGGCCGTTGGCGTAACCAAATTCCACTTGAAGCAGATATTCAAGTTGATATTGCTTGTCCGGATAATACAACAGGCTGCGGGGCTGCTTGCCAGCCATGCTTTCCTGGATATCGGGGCGTTGCAATGTGGCCTGCAGTTCCGAAGTGGTAAACCCCGAGGCATACAGACCGCCGACGATGGCGCCCATGCTAGTGCCGGCGATGCAATCAATCGGTATGTGCAGTTGTTCCAGTGCTTCGAGCACGCCCACGTGCGCCGCGCCGCGCGCGCCGCCCCCGCCCAGTACCAGGCAGATGCGCGGCCGATGGGCTGGTGACCGCGTGATGGGAGCGGGCACGTCTGCCCGCGCTGCCGTGCCGCACAGCCAGGTCAGGAAAATCGCATATACAACCCACTTTAGAGAGACTTTTGGCATTGTTTTCATCACACGAAAATGACAGGATTCTGAAACATTCTTCTTAACTCTTGATGGACAGGACGGCAGCGGCAATGCCAAATGCGCCTGTACCATGGTACCGGATGCATTTGCCGCGGAATAGATTGGGGCCGTTTGCCTTTGTCACGCGCGTCTGTTTACATGGCGCTATGCTGCACATTGGAAAACACCTAACCGCCGCGCTGCTGCTAGTGGGCTTTGCGATACCTGTTTCGGGTGCCGCGAACAGCCAAACTGCTTTGCTGTTGCACATGGATGGTGCGATTGGTCCCGCCATGGCGGATTATGTTGTGCAGGGTCTGGATGCGGCGGCTCAGCAACATGCGGAATGCGTAATTCTGGAAATGGATACACCTGGCGGCCTCGACAGCAGCATGCGCGAAATTATCAAGGCAATCTTGGCCTCACCAGTGCCGGTCATCACCTACGTAGCACCCGGAGGCTCACGGGCTGCCAGCGCCGGTACCTATATTTTATATGCCAGTCACATCGCCGCCATGGCGCCCGCCACAAATCTTGGCGCGGCCACACCTGTACAACTCGCCGGGGGTGCTTCTTCCACTCCCGCGACCCCTAAAACCGCCGAGGAGCGCAAGGTTCTGAACGACGCCCTGGCCTACATCCGCGGACTCGCTCTTGCGCGCGGTCGCAACGCCGACTGGGCAGAGGATGCGGTACGCAATGCCGCCAGTCTGACTGCTACCGAAGCTTTGAAGCAGCATGTAATTGATCTTATGGCCGATGATGTACCCGATCTGCTGGCCACGCTCAACGGCCGCAGCGTCACGACTGAAGCCGGAGTTATCACACTGAACACTGCCGGAATCACAGTACGAGATTATCAGCGCGGTTTCCGGGTCAAGTTTTTGGCGGTACTAACGGATCCCACTCTAGCCTACATCCTGCTGCTGATCGGTATATATGGTCTGGTGTTCGAGGGCTACAACCCTGGTGGCGTATTACCCGGCGTAGTGGGCGCCATCGCGCTGCTGCTGGCACTCTACGCTTTCCATATACTGCCGGTGAATTTTGCCGGCCTGGCGCTCATCATTTTGGGTATCATCCTGTTTGTGACTGAAACGTTCGTACCCGCCTATGGCACGCTTAGTATCGGCGGTCTGGCTGCTTTCGTGATTGGCTCCATCATCCTGATGGATACCCATGTGCCCGGTTTCGCCGTATCGCGCGGGCTCATAGCCGGCATCAGCGTTGCGGCAGCCGGGATCATCGTCGCAACCCTATGGCTAGCAGTGCGCGCGCATCGCAGACCTGTAGTAAGCGGTGCCGAAGAACTGGTGGGTGATACTGGTCACGCCATTCAGGATTTCTCCATCGCGGGCGATGGTGTAGTACGCGTTCACAGCGAGATCTGGAACGCCCACAGTGATACACCGGTCCGTGCCGGCGAAGCCGTGAGCGTGCTTCGGCGTGAAGGGCTGAAACTGTTAGTGAAACCGGTTGAAAAATCAAATCGAAAGGAGACCTGAATGGCCATCGCAATCCTTGTCATCATTGTCATTGTTGCGCTCATTATTTTCAGCTCCCTCAAGGTGCTAAAGGAGTACCAGCGTGGCGTGGTTTTCACCATCGGCCGTTTTGACCGGGTTTGTGGCCCGGGCATCGTATTGATCTGGCCTATGATCCAGCAGATGACCAGGGTTGATCTGCGCGTCGTGGTGATGGAAGTGCCACCCCAAGACGTGATCTCGCGTGACAACGTGTCAGTGAAAGTCAACGCAGTCATCTACGTGCGCATTATTGATCCGGAAAAGGCCATCATCCAGGTGGCAGACGTGTTCGAAGCCAGCAGTCAGTTAGCGCAGACCACGTTACGCTCCGTGCTCGGCCAGCATGAACTGGATGACATGCTGGCAGCACGTGACAAATTGAATCTAGGCATTCAGAGCATTCTTGATAAGCATACCGATGCCTGGGGTATGAAAGTGATCAACGTGGAGATCAAACAGGTGGATTTGGGCGAGAATATGGTGCGCGCCATCGCCAAACAGGCGGAAGCGGAGCGCCAACGCCGCGCTAAAGTCATCAATGCTGAAGGTGAATTGCAGGCATCGCAGAAACTCATGGAGGCGGCCCAGACCTTGATGCAACAACCCCAGGCGATTCAGCTACGTTATCTGCAAACTCTGGTGGAAATCGCAGGGGACAAGAGCAATACCATCCTGTTTCCACTGCCCATGGACTTGATCGAACCGTTGCTGAACAAACTTAAGAAATAAGTGGACACACATAACTCAAGCGGGCCATTTGCTGTCCACTTGATTACGTCACGTTTGTTTGAAGTCTACCTGGCGGCATACGCCATGCTGAAAGCGCCTGGACCCACATGAATACCAGCAGAAGTGCTCATGACCGACAGCAGGGTCTCGACTTTGTTGCTCATGGCGCACTGGATAAATTCATCGTACCCACGGAATGATTTCACAACTTCCGGATTACCGGCGTAACTCATGCACACCACTTTGGTGAGTAAGCCGCCCTCAATGGCATCGATGGCCATCTCAAACAATTTTTGCACTGCTTTCTCGTATCCGCGAACGTTCGCTACCGAATCCGTCTCACCGCGGTACGTACGAAGAATGGGTTTGATGTCGAACGTAGTGCTTAATTGGTATTTGAGCCAGCCGACACTTTTATCGCCCTTCTGGTGTGCGCGACTGCGCACATAAAACAGATCCTGAGGTATCACGTAAGCACTAACGTGCTGGGAAAAACTTTCCACGTGTTGGCGTATTTTGTCGAACATGATCTCATCCTGGGCATGAATGGTACGCAGAGCTTCATATACGACTACTGCCTGACCGGTAAACAAGGTTTTGCTATCTATCACGCGCAGGCCGAATTGTTCATCCAGCCCTGCGGCGTGCCGGCGTTCCTTGTAACCTGACAAAATCATGAAAGATGCTTGGGTGGCATTCTCGAAAAGCGCGCTGCGGCGGCTCGAGACTGTGATCACCAGCACCCGATCGTACTTGAGCACCAATTGATCCAGAAACAAATCCCGGATGGCCTTGGTGGACAAAGGAGTCGTAGATACCTCCAACTCCTTCTGTGCCACAAAACGACGATAGAAATCCATGGTTTGTTCCGGGTCACGCAGATCCTTAAAGGTCATGCGGCCGAAACGCATCATTACCGGCATGATTTCGATGCCGTGCTGTTCGATGAACGAACGCGGCAAATCACAGGCAGAATCAATGACGATACCGATTTTCTGTGGCATGCATAACTCCCAAAGTGAACCAAACGCGTCTAGTGGCCACCCTTCAGAGAATTCAATCGACCCAATTTCTCAAGCATAACCCAACCTGTTGAGTCAGGCAAATTCTCATGTCATTTCCGTGGCTTGCCGGACTTTCTTGAGCTGATATCCGAACTATGGCCCAGATTTCACGAGGCTACAGCTCTAGTATCTACAGCACGGGTAATGCCATCCAGCTGCTTGCAACAGAGCCAGTATCAGGCTTCGTCATGTTTCGCCTGCTCCCAAATGACATCCATCTCCTCGAGGGTGGCGTCTTGTGGAAGCCTGCCATGCTGGGCGAGTTGCGCTTCTACTATACGAAAGCGCCGCTGGAACTTCCGGTTGGTACCGCGTAGTGCCTGTTCCGGATCAATGCCGAGTTTACGCGCTAGGTTAGCTGAGGCGAATAACACATCACCCAGTTCATCCTGGATGCGCTCCGACGAAGCGCCGGATGCAATTTCTGTTTCAAGCTCTGCCAACTCTTCACGTATTTTGGCCAGAACCGGCGGCATATCGGTCCAATCGAAGCCCACACCAGCAGCACGTTGCTGGAGTTCCACTGCGCGCGTCAATTCCGGTGGATCACTTGGCACACCATCGAACACACTGCATACTGGACGTTTCATGCTGCTTCCGCCTGCTCCAGTTTGGTCATAAAATTCACCAGCATGGCAGCGGTAGCGCCCCATATGTCGTGATGCTGATACTCGAACAGGTAATAACCCAGTTCGCGGCCGCCCAGTCGGCGCTGTCGGATATGGCGGTTGGCAGGATCACGCAGAAAGGACAAAGGTACTTCAAATACTTCCGCGACTTCCAACGCGCCAGGCTGGAGATGGAAGTCAGGCTGTACCAGACCTACCACCGGCGTTACAGCGTAGCCGGTGATGGTCAGATAACCGTCTAGAAATCCTACCGTCTCCACAAAATCCCGTTGCAAACCAGTTTCTTCCTCGGTTTCGCGCAAAGCAGTTTGCACCGGATCGATATCCATTTTTTCACGACTGCCTCCGGGGAAACTCACTTGACCCGCATGGTCAAGCAATCCTTCCGTACGCCGTGTTAGCAGAATGGTTGGTTCCGCCCGGCGCAACACAACTGGTACCAGAACCGCTGCCGGTTTCCAAGGCTGTTTGGGTTGCATATCCGAGGGTAAATCACACAACACTCGCTGCGCTGTGAAATCCGAAGGTGCCTGCGAGCCTTTCAAGCTGCGCCGGATAAGTGATTCGAATTTCACCTCTGGCAATTTCATATCAGTGAGTCACGTATTATTTCATTGAACTTGCTATTTTTTGATGCCGCCACGGGTGAGTTCTACGGGGTCCAACAACGCTTTCAAGCGTGCTTCTGGCAAATCCGTCATCTGTTTAGCTACATCCAGGATGGGCCGATGCTCCTTGTATGCTTGCTTGGCGATGGCCGCACCCTTCTCGTACCCGATCACCGGATTCAGAGCAGTAACAAGGATCGGATTCTTATCCAAAGCTTCCTTGATATGCGTTTGATGCACTGCAAAACCCTTAATGGCACTGTCAGCCAGCGGTTGCGCCACGTTCGTTAACAACTCGATGCTCTGCAATAAATTATAGGCAATCACCGGCAGCATCACGTTCAACTGAAAATTTCCCGCCTGTCCTGCCACGGTAATGGTGACATCGTTGCCAATTACCTGCGCTGCGACCATGGTCACAGCTTCCGGAATCACAGGATTCACCTTGCCCGGCATGATGCTGGAGCCTGGTTGCAGCGCCGGTAGTGCGATCTCACCCAATCCTGCCAGCGGCCCACTGTTCATCCAGCGCAGGTCATTGGAAATCTTCATAAGACTCACTGCGATGGTCTTCAACTGGCCCGATAACTCGACGGCTGTATCCTGGCAGCTTAGAGATTCAAAATAATTTTCACTAGTTTTGAACGGTATGCCGGTACGCTTGCCAAGTTCCGCAGCCATACGCTTTCCAAACTCCGGATGCGCATTGACGCCGGTACCCACGGCCGTACCGCCTTGTGCCAGAGACTGAAGCCTTGGTAATACCGCTTCCACGCGGGCGATGCCATGACGAATCTGGATCGCCCAGCCGGATAATTCCTGTCCCAGCGTTACCGGCATGGCATCCATCAAGTGGGTACGGCCGGTTTTGACCACCTCGCCTGTTTCGCGCGCTTTGGCTTCGATGATCTCCGCCAGATGCGCGAGTGCCGGCAGTAACTTTTCTTTCACTTCCAGTGTCGCGCTGACATGGATGGCAGTGGGTATGGTGTCATTGCTGCTCTGGCTCATATTCACATGATCATTGGGGTGCACCGGCTGCCTGGACTGGTTGGAAGCTAGATGAGCAATGACCTCGTTCGCGTTCATGTTAGTGCTGGTGCCGGAGCCGGTCTGGAAGACGTCGATCGGAAACTGGCGGTCATGTCCGCCTTCCGCTACCTCCAGAGCAGCTGCTTCGATGGCGCTGGCGCGAGCGGAATCCAGCAATCCCAATCCATGGTTAACCGTTGCGGCAGACGCCTTGATGAGACCCAGTGCCTTCAGGAACGCTCGTGGCAATGTCAGATTGCTGACGGGGAAATTTTGCACGGCACGCTGCGTCTGGGCGCCCCAAAAGGCCTCGCTAGGCACCTCGAGTTCGCCCATGCTGTCGTGTTCTACCCGGAAGGTTTTTTCAGGCATGCATTTCTCCCAGAGAAATGAGTTGAAATATGATATGTAAACCTATGATTCAAGGCTATAATTGCCTCTCGTTTTTTGAGGCAATCTTACAGCACACAATGTATCTGGAAGACTCGGGTATTATCCGCAATCCAGTCATTATTTGCACGGAACCCGCATGCAACAGTCGCCGTTGACAGCCATTTCGCCGCTGGACGGGCGTTACGCCCACCGCGTAGATACGCTTCGCGATCTGTTCAGCGAGTATGGGCTCATGCGTCAGCGCCTGCAGATAGAAATCGCCTGGCTCCTGGCATTAGCCAACCATTCCGGGATTGCCGAAATCAAACCCCTGAGCGATGACGCACGTGCGCAGTTGGGCAAGCTCGTAGACGGCTTCGACTTGGCTGCTGCTGCGCGCATCAAAGGCATTGAGGCCACGACTAACCACGACGTGAAGGCGGTCGAATACTATCTTAAGGAAAAAGTGCGCGGAGATGCTGAACTGGAGCAAGTGACCGAATTCCTGCACTTTGCCTGTACTTCGGAAGACATCAACAACATTGCATACGCACGCCTGTTGCGGGAAGCACGGCAGACACAGCTTCTACCCATGATGGAAAGAATCAGTGAACGCATGCGTGGTCTGGCGCACCGGTACGCGGAAATGCCGATGTTGGCGCGTACCCACGGCCAACCCGCCTCGCCAACCACCTTGGGGAAAGAATTGGCGAATATTGTCGTCCGCATGCAACGTCAATATGCACTGCTGGCTGCCGTGCCAATTTTCGGAAAATTCAACGGCGCGGTGGGCAACTATAACGCGCACATGGTTGCGTATCCTGATCTCGACTGGCCCGGAATCAGCAAACAATTGGTGGAATCGTTCGGTCTGGAATGGTCTGCCTATACTACGCAAATCGAACCGCACGATTGGATGGCGGAATATTTCGATGCGCTGGCGCGTTTCAACACAGTTATGATTGATGTTTGTCGTGACATCTGGGGATACATTTCTATCGGTTATTTCCGTCAAAAATCCACTACCGGTGAAGTTGGCTCATCCACCATGCCTCACAAGATCAACCCCATCGATTTTGAAAATGCCGAAGGCAACCTCGGTGTTGCCAATGCGTTGCTGCGTCATTTTGCTGAAAAACTGCCTGTCTCGCGCTGGCAGCGGGACCTCACCGATTCCACAGTCTTGCGCAACGTCGGTGTGGCCCTTGGCCACAGTCTGCTGGCGTTCGAATCCTTCCTCAAGGGAATGAGCAAACTTGAGGCCGATGCGGACAGGATGAATCAGGAATTGATAGACAATTGGGAAGTGCTGGCCGAAGCCATCCAGACCGTGATGCGTCGTCATGGGATGGAAACTCCATACGAACAACTTAAATCCCTGACACGTGGCAAGCGTATTGATCAGAAGGTACTGCGTGCTTTTATCAAGGAACTCGACATCTCCAACACTGTCAAGCAGCAATTATTGGCCCTAACCCCTGTCGATTACATCGGCCTCGCCGCACGCCTCGCGCGCGACATTTGACGCATGAGTGAATCTTGAATACGGCATCGCCTGATTACCGTGAGCTTGCCAATTCATCTGACAGCCGGGATGAGGCAGTTCGGTTGGTATTGCAAGCCCGCATGTATCTCGCCATGTTTACGCGAGACCTGGAACCGTTAATTTACAATACCGAGGAATTTTCTGCCGCCGTGCGGCAACTCGCGCTGCGTAGCCGGTATTCTCGAATTCGCATCATAGTTGTCGATCCGACTACCGCTATCAAGGACGGGCATCGGCTGATCGAACTGGGTCGCCGCCTCAGCAGTTTTATCGAATTTCGTCGGCCTTCGGCCGATCATGCTAATTTGCCGGAAGCATTCCTGGTCGCCGATGAAACCGGCCTGCTGTACAGGCCGGTGGCCAGCCGCTATGAAGGTTTTGCAGATCCCGATAATCCCTCCGAGGCTCGTGTACGACTGCGACTCTTCGACGAAATCTGGGAGCGAGCCGAGCCGGAACCGGAATTTCGCCGCCTGGGTATCTGATGGCTTCAGCAACCTTTATGATCGCGCTTGATAGTCCAAGGCTCAAGGTTTAGATTGCGGCCATGACATGGAAACCGGACGTCACCGTAGCTGCAATCGCACAGCGTGATGACCGCTTCCTGGTAGTGGAAGAAGAAGTCCATGGCACGCTGGTAATCAACAATCCCGCCGGGCATCTGGAAGAAGCCGAAAGTTTCGTGGATGCAGTGCGCCGCGAGACCCTGGAAGAAACCGGCTGGGAATTCGAACCCGAAGCAATTACGGGTATTTATCTCTGGAAAAATCCAAGTTTGCAAACTACGTTCCTGCGCATCACATTTTGTGGTCACTGCACGCAGCATCATGCTGATTCGCGTCTGGATCGGGGTATTGTCGGCCCCCGCTGGTGCACGCGACATGAACTGGGTACTGGTGATCTGCATCTGCGCAGTCCCCTGGTGACCCGGTGTATTGACGATTATTTGCGCGGCCGGCGCTTTCCCATCGACCTCCTCACCTGTATCGAACCCAGCCTGATGCTTTCAAGTTCCACACGTGACTGATTGAAGCCACGAACGGGTAAAATACCCGTATGACTCAGCATGCTAAATACCGCGTTATCGTTGGCCTATCCGGCGGCGTGGATTCCGCCGTGGCTGCTCTGCTCCTGAAGGAACAGGGGTATGCGGTGGAAGGCTTTTTCATGGATAACTGGGAAGACGATGAAGAGCAGGCTTACTGTACGTCCGCGGAGGACTTTCAGGATGCGCGCCAAGTCTGCGAACAACTGGGCATCCCTCTGCACAAGGTAAACTTCGCTGCCGAATACCGCGAGCGCGTGTTCCGGTTATTCCTGG
>JBOIBD010000040.1:0-17151 GCA_050739415.1 Gammaproteobacteria bacterium
TGGACCATGCCGCTCCGGGACTGGAAAGCGGCACTGAATCGATTTACCATCCAGTATGATGAACGCATGCCATCACACTAACCAGGATCAACCATCAACCCGTTTACACAAAATCTAGGACACCCTCACCTTGCGCTGCCTGCTCCACCACAGCTTTCTGTTTTTCTGTCGCATCCATCGGCCAAGGATAGTTATTGTACACAATAGAAGCTGAATATTGATAATCACTCTTCATGCGACCACCGGTACACCGCATCCAGGCCATGTGCATGCTCGAAATCAATATACCAAAGTGGTAGAGCTTCGCGTCCTGAATTGTCAATACACTTCCACTAGCAATCCATTCTTTAGACACGTATTCGATTGGGATATAAAGACGACGTTCAGAAGATATCTTTGGAATCGCTAAATAGTCAGTAGAAGGCTGACGTATTTCAGAAAACAATGTTGGATACTCAGCCCACTCTCTTGTTCTTGCTTTTTTGCTTATAGAACGAATTTTCCTAACTTTATCTACACGCTCTAATACTTTTGGCATGGTCTTGAGCTCTTGAGGAGATATCCCCACAAGCCAAAGACACCACCGTTCAATGTTATTGATTAACTCTTCGCCTCCAACAATCCGTCGTAACCATATTTTTGAAGCAGGTTCTATTTTTATAAGCTCATTCATTTCTTCATGAGAGAGGATTAAGTATCCAAAATCTGTTGCTTCACTTCCCTTACTAATTTCTGGTGCAGTACATATTGAAACATTACGTTTTTCTATGAGTACGGTTCCTGCATCTACGAGATATGGATTAATGTTCTTTACGATAATTTCATGTGGCTCGCCCTTTATATCGGGGTAGTCGAAAATTGATTTGTGTGCCGCGTCGAACAAGGCAAAGCCAACAATCACGCAATGGACGGCCGCCATGCCACGCGCTTCGTTCAGCCACTGGAAGGTACGATGGGCAAAGTGGATTTTGATGCTCTGCCCCAGCAGCCAGCTCCACAGTACGGGCACCTGCTCACCCTGAGTAATTGAGTTGGTAGAGACGAAGGCGATTTTCACGTGGTCCTTCGGTGTCGGACCACCGAGGCCGGCTAGCAGATCCGCGTTCCGGCTATCACCCTTCAGATACTGCACTGCTTTCACGTACCAGGCCGTTACATAATCAAGCACTCCGGAGCCGTTGATGCTCCCGACAATCATTTCCATATCCTCTTTCTGCTGTTTACTTTGTTCCTTCTTCCCAACAAATGGCGGATTGCCGAAGATGTAATCCACACTTTCGGTGGAAATCACCTCGTTCCAATTGAGACGCAGGGCATTAGCACAACGGATGGTGGCGGCATGGGTCAGGGGCAGGCGCCGATAATAGAAGCCGAACTCCTCCGACACCTTCATGTTCATCTGGTGGTCCATGAGCCACAGCGCCACCTGGGCGATCTGGGCCGGGAATTCCTCGATCTCGATGCCGTAGAACTGGTCCACATTCACAGTCACCAGTCCCAGCAATCCCACGTTCGGGTCCAGGTCGCGGCTGGCGCGCAGGATGTCCAGTTCCAGCAGGCGCAATTCCCTGTAAGCAATCACCAGGAAGTTGCCACAACCGCAGGCGGGGTCGAAGAATTTGAGGTTTGCAATCTTCTTGTGCATTTCGAACAGACGGTTCTTGCTGCGCCGCGCTTTCTCGAATTCAGCGCGCAAGTCATCCAGGAACAGCGGCTTGATGAGCTTGAGGATGTTGCGCTCACTGGTGTAGTGTGCGCCGAGATTGCGGCGCGCCTTGTCGTCCATGACGCTCTGGAACAGCGCGCCGAAAATGGCCGGGCTGATGCGGCCCCAATCCAGCCGGCAGCAGTCCAGCAGCGTGGTGCGCATGCCGGAGGTGAAGGCCGCTACGTTCAGCCTTTCCTCGAACAGTTTGCCGTTCACATACGGGAAAGCAGCAAAACGTTCATCCAGATTTTTCTGGCGTTTATCCTCCGCGGTATTGAGTACCTGGAACAACAATTCGAGCTGGGAACCAAAGTCGCTGCCGTCCTCGCGCGTGCAGTTCTCGATCCAGTCGCGGAACATGTCCTTCTGGTCGAAGATGGTGGTGTCTTCGGCGAACAGGCAGAACAGCAGGCGCACCAGCAGCACTTCCAGTGCATGGCCCGCGTAGCCGCCGGCTTTAAGCTGGTCATGGAGCTTGCCCATCTGCTCCGCGGCCTTGATGTTGACTGGGTCCTGTTCCTCGATGCGCTGGGTGGTGTAACCGGAAATGAAGCCGAACAAGCCGATGTGCTTGTGCAGGTCGGCCAGCGGAAATTCATGCTGTTGCTTTTCGTCAAGGTCGTAGAGCCGAATGCGCGCGAAGTCGGAGACCACCACGTAACGCGGCAGATCGCGTTCCGGCAAGCCCTCGAAATAGCCCAAGGCCTGTTCATAGGCTGTATCCAGGTCCTTGCCGGCCGACTTGTGCTCAGCAATGAGCGTGCCTTTCCAGAAAAGATCAATAAACCCGCTGCTACCTTTGGTATGACCTGCGGCCCTCGATATCTCGCCTTCCATGCGCTGACGGGCGCGCCGCACCGGCTCCTCAAATGACGCCACGCGCCGGCGGCTGATGCCGAAGACTTTGAAGAACTCGTTCCAGAATGACTGGGCTTCGGCTTTCTCGCGGCCTTCGCCCTGCCATTCACGGGCGAAGGCCAGAGCGCGGTCACGGATTTCGTTGGGTGAAAGCGGCATGAGTCTATTTATTGGGATGCGGTAACCTAGCGTCGTGAGGCTTTGCGCGTTTCTTTGGCAGAAGATTTTGTGGCCCGGGAAGCAGAAAGCCTGGAACGGGAGCGTACCTTTGTTTGAAGTCGCACACTGAGCTTGAGTCCCAGAGTGTGCAGGACATTGTCGAGGCTGCGTAGTTCCGGATTGCCATGTTTGGAAAGCATGCGATATAAACTTTCCCGGTTTAATCCGGCTTCTGCCGCCACGGCACTCATGCCACGCGCACGCGCGACGTTTTGAAGCGCATGGAGGAAAAGAGCAGTATCGCCCTCTTCAAGCGCAGCATCCAGGTACGCCACCGCCTCGCGTGGATCACGCAGCACTTCATCCAGAGTATCGTCGAAAGCACGAGTTTTTTCAGTCATGGTTACGCTCCTGATATTCACGCCAGCGGGCTTTCGCCAGCCGGATATCCGCCTGCTGGCTGGATTTGTCACCACCTCCGAGCAGCAATATGAATTGCTGCCCCCGTTTGGCGAAATACGCCCGATAGCCAGGGCCATGATGGATACGGAATTCGCTAACCCCTTCGCCCACCGGCATCACATCACCGGGGTTACCGGACCGCAGACGTTCCATCCGCAGCAATATCCGTGCGCGGGCCTGCCGGTCACGCAAGCCCTTGAGCCAGACGGCGAATGGCGACTTTCCCGCCGGGGTGAGATATTCCTTTATCTCCAGCATGGGCAGAATGTAGCTTATACACTACATGAACGCAAGCCTTGAGAAAGCAATGAATCACAACTCCCGCAACAGCGCTTCCAGCAGCAGCCGTACCTGATCCATGGCCCGCTTGAGGTATATCTCGATTTCCGTGTGGATGTCATCACGGCTTTTGCCGGCGGCATAGTTGGTGATAACGGCGCAACAGGCATAAGCAAGCTGCTGCTCGCGTGCCAGCGCGGCTTCCGGCATACCGGTCATGCCCACGAGATCGCAGCCATCTCGCTCCATACGGAGAATCTCCGCCGCAGTTTCGAGCCGTGGCCCTTGGGTCGCGCCGTAGGTTCCGCCAGCCACAAATTGCAGTTTCGCAGCTTCGGCCGCTGCAATCAGTTTCTGACGCAGGGTTTCGTCGTAAGGCCGGGTGAAATCCACGTGAATCACCCGCTCCAGATTCTGCTCAAAAAATGTGTGCGCGCGTCCGTAGGTGTAATCAATGATCTGATCCGGAAACGCGATCCAGCCTGGCTGCATATCGGCGCGTATGCCGCCGACGGCGGCCACTGCCAGCACTTGTCGCACGCCAATACTCTTCAAAGCCCAGATGTTAGCGCGGTAATTCACTCGATGCGGCGGTATGGTGTGGGCGTATCCGTGGCGAGGCAGGAACACAACGTTGCAGCCGGCCAGCCGGCCGTGGGTGAACGGGGATGAGGGCTCGCCGTAAGGTGTATTCACCACTTCCTGGCGGGTGATTTCGAGACCGTGGAGAGAGGTCAGTCCGGTGCCGCCGATAATGGCCAAATCAGTCATGATATGTTCCGTTTGGAGCGCTCATTTCGGATACCGCATAGATTGCAGGCAGATTGCGCAGATAATTTTTGTAATCCAGACCGCAACCGAACAGGTAACGATCAGGCGTAGTCAACCCGAAAAAGTCTGGCTGGATGCCGCTGTGATTTCGATCATGGAGTTTCTTCACCAGCACTGCAGTAAACACCTGGCGCGCACCTTGACTACGGCAATCCTGCACAATACGGGATAAGGTAACGCCTTCATCAAAGATATCGTCCACCAACAACACCACACGATCACGCACGGAAATGCCTGGTTGTACGCGCCACTCCAGTTCATGAACTTTGGTATCACCCCGATAGCGGGTGGCATGCACGTAATCTATTTGCAAGGGAAATGGCAACTTCGGCAGCAGCCAGCCAGCAGGAATCAGTCCGCCGTTCATGACGCACAACACTAACGGATTGCTGTCAGACAACTCCCGGTTGATATCTTGCGCCAGTCGGTCAATCGCGCTTCGCACAGCCTGTTCGGAATGCAGCAGTTCAGCCTCCCGCTGCACTCGCCGCACTTCATCCAGTAAATCGGCCATGCTCAAGTTTCCAGCTTGAATTCACCACCGGCGTAATGACCCTCAAGCGCCGCACGCGCTTCGCGCCACTCGCGACTGGCGTGCAGGTCTTCCCACGAGACTTCCTCGCGGCCATGCAGGCGCGCCAGCCGCCACTGACTCATGGGGTGAGTGTATTCACCTAGTGTTTCGAGGATAGCCACGACTCCAGGGCGATTATTACAGACCGGCAGCATATCGCATCCCGCGTCCAGCGCCACGCGCGCGCGTTCTGCGTAATCGCCGGCGCCGGCTGCACCGCGCATGCTCAAGTCGTCACAGAACACCGCACCGTCGAAGCCAAGGCGTTCGCGCAATTCGAGTCCGATCCAGCGTGGCGACAGACTTGCAGGCAGCGAGTCCATGTCTGGGTACACTACGTGAGCCATCATGATGGACTGTAGTTCAAGATGCATGAGCCGCTCAAATGGTTTCAGATCATGACGGCGGATTTCATCCAGTGATCGCCCATCCACTGGAAGCATTTGGTGGGAATCTTCCGGCACCGCGCCATGACCGGGAAAATGTTTGGCGGTAGCGGCCATACCAGCACGGCGCATACCCAGCAACCAGGCGCGACCTAGTTCGCCCACGGCATCAGGAGCATGATGGAAAGCGCGATCACCGATGACGCCACTCACAGAATAATCCAGGTCCAGCACCGGCGCGAAGCTTATATCCAAGCCCGTGGAGCGCAGCTCTGCCGCCATCAGCCACGCAGTGCTTTCAGCGAGCCGCCGGCCGGTACTGACATCGCGATCATAAAGCTGGCCGAAGAGCCGCGCCGGCGGCAATGGCGTGAAACTTTCGCGAAAGCGTTGCACCCGGCCGCCTTCCTGATCCACTGCCACCAGCAATGGTGGCATACGCAGGGCATGGACGGCAGACACCAGGGCGGTGAGTTGTGCGGGATCAGCGTAATTGCGGGTGAACAGGATGACTCCACCCACCAGTGGATGATTGAGTACCTCTCGATCTTCAGCGCTCAATCCGGTACCCGCTATATCCACCATCAGCGGGCCGATGCTCATACCCGATCACCTAGCACGCGAGCGATCGCCTGATGGTGGCTGTGTCCACACACCGCGCGTGCAGTCTGCATCAGCCGCCCACGACCTGGTCGGATTGCAGCGGCCATGCAGTCAGAAACTCTTTGAGATGCGGCTTGTCCGCCCGGGTAAGTACCTCACGCACGCGTGCGCATTCACTCTGATACCGTTTCGCGTCCATTCGTCCACGCATCAGTTCAAAACGCAGGAATACAAGATAAGTGTTGAGGGTATCGGTTTCGCAGTAATCCCGGATACGGCCAATCTGTCCGGCCAGATACGCTTCCCAGACCTTGCTGCCGTGCATACCCATTTTTCCTGGCAGGCCGCAAAGCTGGGCGATTTCATCGAGCGGCGCCGCAGCGCGCAACTGGAACCCCGCCAGTACGTCCATGAGGTCGATGTGACGCCAATGGAAGCGAGACAGATAATTGTTATAGCGGAAACTCGTTTCCGTCTCGCCCGTTTCCCAATAGCGCGGCGCGGCGATACCGTGGCACAGAGCGCGGTAATTCAGCACCGGCAAATCGAAACCGCCACCGTTCCAGGACACCAAATCGGGGGTGAATTTATCCAAGCCCTCGTAAAAACGCGCGATCAGCTCCGCCTCTCCCGCTTCGGGTGCGCCCAAGGACCAGAGTTTGAAATCGTCACCACTGCGCAGGGCGATGGCGATGGCCGCCACCCGGTGCAGATGCAGCGGTAGGAATTCACTGCCGCCTGTCTCCTGACGGCGCTGCTGGAACATGGCGCGCGCCGTATCCTCATCCGAGAGGCCCTGAAGTCCGTACAGCCGCCGGCCGGCTTCCACGTCCGGGATGGTCTCGATATCGAAGGCCAGAATGTTCATGTGCCACCCGTGATCCTGGGTGGCCAGTGTAGCAAACCGTTGCTGCCGGGGCTGGAATCTTTGACCGCTGAAGTGAAAACCCGCACCATAACCTGACTCTTAAACCAGCAATCTGCCTATCATGGGAATCCGCATCCACAAACGCCTGTCATTACTGTACGGCAGCAAGCCCGCAGCATTTGCGGCAGTGTGCACATCTGGGAGAAATGCATGATCCGCAACTGGGGCATACGCAACCGCGTTCTGTTACTCGCGCTCTTGCCGATCATCAGTATGGGAATGGTGCTAGGCGGCTATTTCATCCGTAGCCGAGTGCATGATCTCAAGTCATCCCAGTCCGCGCTGGGTCATGCAATCGTCAAGCAACTCGCACAAGCCAGTAAATACGGATTACTTACCGATAATCCAGTGTTGCTGGAGGCATTGGCGCGAACCGTCGCCCAGGAAGATAACATCGAATCCGTCACCATCACAGACAATAAGAATCACAGCCTTGCTCAAGTAGTTCATTCCATCCCGCCGGGCCATGGGCTGATAAACAGTATCGCTCGGAACATTGGCGCTAAAACTGGTTTCGAAGGTGCACTGACATTCACCCAGCCAATTGTTTTACAAACTGCACCTACTGGTGAGTCAAATAAACAAACGGCGCAAAATGCCGTGCGGGTTCGACCATCTGCCACCACAAGCGAGACCTTGGGCCAGGTGACAGTAAAATTGTCGGAAGTGCATTTTGCCGAACGCCAAGCACAGATCATAGTGAATGGCGGCCTCATCCTGTTGATTTGCCTCGTGTTCAGCATCCTGCTAGCGCTGGTCATCAGTGGCAGTGTGGTCGCACCCATCGGTCGCATCATCGCCATGGTCGGGCGTTTCAGTTCCGGCAACCATTCCATGAGGGTACCGGAAGTCTCCGGCGGCGAGCTCGGCAGGCTGGAGCAGGGCATCAACCAAATGGCCGCGAATGCCCAGCGCTCGCAGCAGGAACTCCAGGAACAGGTGGACCAAGCGACGTCCGAACTGCGTGGTACGCTCGAGGAAATGGAAATAAAAAGCGTGGAACTGGATCTCGCCCGCAAGCGTGCGGTGGAAGCCAGCCGGGTCAAATCAGAATTCCTGGCCAACATGAGCCACGAGATCCGCACTCCCATGAACGCAGTAGTAGGTTTCAGTGATCTGCTGACCAAGACACCGCTCAATGAGGGCCAGCGCAATTACCTCACAGCTATCCGTCAGTCTGCCAACATGCTCCTGGCGCTGCTGGACAATGTGCTGAGTGCGGCCCGTCTGGAAACCAGCAAACCCGATATTCAGGTACGTTCATTCCTGCTGCGCGACCTGTTGGAGGAAATCGTGCAGATCGGCGCCATGGATGCGTACGCCAAGCGGCTGGAACTGATCCTCCATATGCAGGGAGACAATGATCAACCCCTTCTGGGTGACCGGATATTGCTGACACGCGCCTTGAGCAACCTGGTCATGAATGCAATCAAATTCACCGATACCGGCAGCATAGTCATTTATTCACACAGCAAACCTCAAGGTCTGGACAAAGTTGATGTGGAAATACAAATCATTGATACCGGAATTGGCATCAGCGATCAGGACCAGCGGCGGCTATTCGAACCGTTCTTCCAAGTGGACAGCTCCACCAACAGGTCGCATGGCGGTGCTGGATTGGGTTTATACATAACCAAGAAGCTGATCGAGCAGCTGGGAGGCTCCTTGATCCTGACGAGCGTTCCGGGACACGGCAGCGAGTTTCGCGTATCACTGACGTTTTCATGTGATGATGCTGTACTGTCTCAGCCACTGCTTTCCAATCTGCACTCCGTTAAGAGTAAACCACTGCTGGTGTATGAACCACAGCTGCAAGCCTCCGACGCATTGCTCTCGCGTCTTGAACACTTGGGTTTGGATAGCTACTTGGTCAGCAGTCAGCAGCATTTGCGAGAAATATTGCAGGTGCGGAACCCGCGAGATGCCTACTCTGCTGTCCTACTTTCCTTGGGATACGACGATCTGCGTGAGCCTGCCTTGCTGGATACCCTGCTGACAGGTATGGCAACGGGATTTCCGGCGCTGGTACTGGTGAATTCAGTGAATGCGGAAGTGCAGGCCGATATCAGCCGCCGGATTGACGGGCCCTGCTTGTCAAAATCCATCACTGAATTGGCGCTTGGCGAGCAGCTTTCTCGCCTGCTGGATGGTGCCCCTGCCGCCATCCCTGCTAATGATGTTTCTGATGGCCCTATCCTTCAGGGAGCTAATGTGATAGTCGCAGATGACAATCGCATCAACCGTCTTTTGGCACGCATACTTCTGGAAAAGTGCGGCGCGAATGTTCTGGAAGCAAAATCTGGACAAGAAATCGTTAACTTGTTATTCGAGCATTCGGTTAACCTGATATTACTGGACATGCACATGCCGGGTGAGGATGGCTGGCAGGTAGCGAAACGACTCAATTCAGAGCCATTTGCACATCTGTCCATCCCGATCATCGCATTGTCGGCGACGCGCAATCAGGAATCCGCGCAAATCCTCGCTGAACATGGTTTGGCTGATTGGCTCACTAAACCACTCGAGGAAGATATGTTGCGCGAAGCCGTGATGAAATATATACGGCCGGGGATCACGGTGAGACAGCACGAGGCTGGGTCTGGGTCACGAGATTCAGGGGATATACGGACAATCCTCGCCGATCTGCGTCCACCAATACGTCAAATGTTGATGGAAGATCTGCCCATGCAATGGCGGGCCATCGAGACTGCGTGGCAAAGCAGAAATCTTCAGCAGCTCAAGGAGCAGGTACATAAACTCAACGGTTCCGCTGCCTTTTGCAAGTTAGTCCGTCTGCGCGATGTTTGTGAGCAGTTGGAAAACTATCTCCGCGACCGGCAGGAGACGGAGATACCGCATTTGATCGTGCAGCTTGCCGAGGAAGTACGGCGCACTATCGCACAACTCGACAATCTTGATGTCAGACTGGCAGCAGATTCCTGAGGATCACCGCAAACGCCAGCACCATCCCGGCTTCGTCGCTGAGACTGACGAAGGCTTCGCCGGCACCCAGACGTTCGCACAATGCCTGTCCGCGTACCGAGAAGATGACACAAGGTTTGCCACGGATATCCGGCACACTACCAGTGTCCCGCAGCCACATGCCATGACGGAAGCCGGTACCCAATGCCTTGACGATGGCTTCCTTGGCAGCAAAGCGCGTGGCAAGAAAGCGTACTGCGTTCTTGCTGTGCTGGAATCCTTCTAACTCCTCTGGCATGAGAATGCGGCGGGCAAAATGCTCACCAAAGCGCTGCCATGCCTGCTGAATGCGGCGCACTTCCACCAGATCGGTGCCGATACCGAAGATCATGCGCCACGCGCATCTTGCATGAGTTGTTTCATCTCGCGCACTGCTTGCGGCAAGCCGGTCATGACGGCTCTGGCAATGATGCTGTGACCGATATTGAGTTCAGTGATAACGGAGATGGCCGCCACAGGTTTAACGTTGTGGTAGTGCAAACCGTGACCTGCGTGTACTTCCAACCCTAGTTGTGCGGCCTGCAGCGCGGCTTCTCGCAGACGATGCAGCTCCTGCGCCTGCAGCCGTCCATCCACAGCATCCGCATAACGACCGGTATGCAACTCCACCACTGGCACGCGTAGTACTGCGGCAGCTTCAATCTGTTCGGGTTGAGGGTCAATGAACAGACTTACATGTACGCCGGCATCTGTCAGTTGTGCGCATACTGGTGCCAGCGACTCACGTTGCATGCACACGTCCAGACCGCCTTCTGTGGTAAGTTCCTTACGCCGTTCCGGCACCAGACAGCAATCCTCCGGCCGCAGATCGCAGGCTAATTTCACCATTTCGGCGGTAGCCGCCATTTCCAGATTCATACGGGTCTGCAGCAGTGTGCGCAGCAGTTCCACGTCGCGTTGCTGGATATGGCGGCGATCCTCGCGCAAATGCACTGTGATGCTGTCAGCGCCAGCATTTTCCGCCAGCCGCGCTGCTTCCACCGGATCGGGGTACCGCGTGCCGCGAACCTGCCGCAGCGTGGCCACATGATCTATATTGACGCCAAGCTGAATCAATCGAGACATACCACGCCTCGTACTACCTGTGCTCACAAAGTTTTGGGATGGGTTCCATTATTCCACTATCTTTCCAAACGCGTGCATGACCTTGCGGGTCTTGAGCGGCCGTTCCCCCAGGAGTTGATCCAGCACGGCCCGCAACAGCCGGCGCGACTCGCGCAAGGCCTCGGCTTGCTCCAGTCTTTCTCTGGCCAACGCCAACAAAGTGCGGCCGCTTACATGAATTCCAGGGCCGGCATTGTTCATAACGCGCACCAGGCCCAGCTCAAATTCGTAACGGTACACAGCGTCGGCTTGCACTAACTCGCCAGAAATGGCATCCCGATCCAGGTTCAATCCGTATCCCAAGGCCGTCAACAAGTGCTTCTCGAACAGGCGTAATGATGGATTGATATCCTGCATCAGCCGGCCCAACACATCGGCATATTGGTCAAATAAAACCGGGTGCGGATCCTGACGCGGCAGCAATCGAAGCAATAGTTCATTCATATAGAAACCACTCAGCAGCGAGCGTCCGTACAGTAGGTGCGATGCGGCAGACGGCTCGGCGCCGATCAGCGTCATAAGTTCACCACCGCCCATCCAGGATAACAGCAGCGGCTGGAAAGGCCGCAGTAGCGCACGCCAGGGTGATTTGGCCCGGCGCGCACCACGCGCTACCACGCCCAGCTTCCCATAATCGCGGCTCAGGATTTCCACCACCCGGCTAGTTTCGCGCCAATCATGCTGATGCAGCACATATGCTGGTGTCAGCATCACGCGCTCGGCGGCTCTCATGTGTCATCCAAACCGAAGGCCTTCAATGCGCGCTCGTCGTCCGTCCAGTTATCACGTACTTTTACCCACAAACGCAGGAAAACCTTTTTGCCGATATCCTGCTCTAGTTCAAGACGTGCTGCCCGTCCGATTTGTTTGAGCATGCTGCCCTTGTGGCCGATCACGATGGCTTTCTGACCTTCGCGTTCCACCCAGATTACGGCGCCGATGTGCAGTGTGCCTTTTTCCAGCTTGTATTCCTCCACGGCCACTGCGGTGGAATATGGCAACTCCTGTTCCAGCATCTGGGTGAGCTTCTCACGCACGCATTCCGCGGCACGTGCCATACCGTCCTGATCCGTGAGCTGGCCCTCCGGGAAAAGCCGCGGTGATTCCGGTAGCAATTTTTTAAGCTGAGCTTCCAGTTCCGGGAGGTTCTCGCCAGTAGCGCCCGACACCGGCACAATAAACCTGAAATCTGACTTAGCCTGAACTGCATCCAGATATGGTAGCAATGTGGTGCGCGCCTTGAGCTTGTCAATCTTGTTTACTGCCAGCGCCAGTGGCCGTTCCAACGCCACACAACGGGATAGGGCGTGGTCATCGTCTTCCGTCCAGCGCCCCGCTTCCACCACCAGAAGCACAACATCTGCTTCTGCTATGGCATGGATGGCTGCACGATTCATGCGCTGGTTTACAGCACGCCTGATCTCCTGGTGCAGGCCGGGGGTGTCCACGAAAATATATTGAGCATCTGCCGTGGTATGGACACCCAGGATACGGCGGCGCGTAGTCTGTGGTTTGGAGGTGACGATGCTGATCTTGGCGCCCACCAGGGCATTGAGCAACGTGGATTTGCCCACGTTCGGGCGTCCAGCCAAGGCGATGAATCCGCTGCGGGACTCATTCTCAGGCATGCGGCAACAACTCGAGTACGCGCCGCGCTGCTTCCTGTTCCGCTGCACGCCGGCTGCCAGCAACACCCTGTGCACTAATCTTCATGGCCTCTACCTTGCAATTCACGTGGAATATTTGCAGATGCGCCTGCCCAGTCACGGCTTCCACGTTGTACGCTGGCAGCGGTAGCGCGCGTGCTTGTAATGCTTCCTGTAATTGCGTTTTGCTGTCTTTGAGGGTTTCACTTGAGACAGGTTTCGATAGTCGGGAATTAAACAAGTGCAGAACGACACGCTGCACACTGTGGAATCCTCCATCAAGATAAACAGCACCTAGGATCGCCTCGAGTGCATCCGAAAGAATGGAAGCGCGTCGTTGGCCGCCACTTTTCAGTTCGCCAGATCCAAGACGCAGATACTCACCGAGTGCAATATCATTCGCGACGTCCGCCAAGGCATCTTGATTCACCAAGTTGGCACGCATCCGCGTTAACGCGCCCTCATCAAGCTCTGCGTGCTGTTTGAACAATTCTGCAGAAATCACTGTATTTAGCAGTGTGTCGCCGAGGAATTCAAGCCGTTCGTTATTTTTGTCACTGGCGCTGCGGTGAGTCAGGGCCTGCCATAACAATTGCAAATCAAGGAAGCGATAATCAAGCTCCGTTGCCAGCCGTTGCAGCGGGTCACTCAATGTGGCGTAGCCCGATAGACCTTGTGGAAATGAACAAGTAGATACACGTCTCCGATGAAGCTGGTGCGCTGGTCGTAATCCAGCGTGAATATAAGGCCTTGCCCATCGGTTGTCGGGACAATGGTCACTACCTTTTCCGGAGTCAGGTCCGGATCCTGCACTCCATTGATCGTGAAAGTCATATCCATGCTGTGCAATATCTGCTGCGGCATCTCGCCAGCCGTGACTTGCTGTGCCTTCTCCTGCACGACCTTATTGATGGAATAGTACTGCATGTAAATCGGAAACAGGCTGAAACCAAACCAGAAGACAAACGCAAATAGCAGGATCAACACGATCCAGCTAATGAGTGTCAAGCCGGTCTGGTGTTGCTTGCCCTTCATCATAATGTCTCTCCCAAAGCCGATGGTACAAATATTGCGACAGTCAGAATCAGTGGATCACTTTTCCCATACGGTGCCAGAGCGCAGGGTTGTGAAATGCATCTATGTTAAGCCAGATGAAGAACGCCTTGCCAACCACGTTCTTCTCGGGGACAAAACCC
The DNA here is from genome assembly GCA_050739415.1 of Gammaproteobacteria bacterium. Taxonomy (GTDB): domain Bacteria; phylum Pseudomonadota; class Gammaproteobacteria; order Natronospirales; family REEB76; genus REEB76. The sequence continues at coordinate 13,717 of JBOIBD010000040.1, forward strand.
CAGTAACGACTGTCAAAACTGTAGTTCCGATTATCGCCCATCACGAAATACTCCCCCTGTGGCACGACCCATGCACCCTCCGGCCCCGTTTGGTTACTGAAGGATAGAATATCATGAGTCGTGTTACCGAACTTCTCTTGATATATGGTCGCACCCAGAGCGTCATGTCCATAATAAAGGCCGAGAGCCGAGCTTGGAATCTGGACCCCATTAATAGCCAACTTTCCACCTTGATAAACGATATGATCCCCAGGCATTCCTATCACCCGCTTGATGTAATCCTCCCCAGCAGATGAATATACCTCACGCATACCGCCTGTTTCCATACATAGTGGGTTCTCCTGGCAGTACTGGCGTGCTGAAGCTTCCGGATAATGGAACACAATTACATCCCCTCGCTTCGGTTCACCGATAGGAATGATTTTTGAATGTATTACCGGTAGACGCAAACCATAGTCAAACTTGTTGACCAGGATGAAATCCCCGACCAAAAGAGTAGGCAGCATGGAGGATGATGGAATGTGGAACGGTTCAACCACAAACGAGCGCAACAGCAGCACGATCAAAAGCACCGGAAAAAACGATTTGGCGTATTCAACCAGTAATGGGTCACGAGACTTCTTGGCTTTTGTTTTCTCTGCGACTACCACTGCCGCAATATCCGTACCTTGGAATTTCATGCGCCGCTTTCCGGCAAATAAGACTGAATCTGCCAGCCAAATCAAGCCGGTCAGGATTGTAGCCAAGGCCAATATAGATTCAAAATAACTCATGATGTATTTCTCAATTTTGCTGGTTACGTTACTGTTTTTTGCCTACGTGCAGGATCGCCAAAAAAGCTTCCTGTGGGATTTCCACGGTACCAATCTGTTTCATACGCTTCTTGCCTTCTTTCTGTTTTTCCAGCAGCTTGCGCTTGCGCGTAATGTCGCCCCCATAACATTTTGCCGTTACATTCTTGCGCAGGGCTTTGACAGTAGTACGTGCGATGATGTGTGCGCCTACCGCGGCCTGCACCGCGACTTCGAACATCTGCCGCGGGATTAGTTCCTGCATCTTCTCACACAGCTCACGCCCGCGGACATAGGCGTGATCCTTGTGGATGATGCACGACAGCGCATCCACCCGGTCACCGTTGATAAGCAGATCCAGTTTCACCAGTGGGGCAGCCTGAAAACGCGCAAAACTATAATCGAAAGAAGCATAGCCCCGACTCACGGATTTGAGGCGGTCGAAGAAATCCATCACCACCTCGTTCATGGGGAGCTCGTAAGTCAATATCACCTGCGTGCCGTGATAGATCATCTTCTTTTGCTCACCACGCTTCTCCTCGCACAATGTGATCACGGATCCCAAATATTGCTGCGGTACCAGGATATTGGCAGTGATGATGGGTTCACGGATTGCATTTATCCTGTCCACAGGCGGTAATTTAGACGGGTTGTCTACATACAGGACCGCGCCAGCCGTGGTAAGTACTTCGTAAATCACCGTAGGAGCAGTTGTGATCAATTCCAGGTTGTATTCCCGTTCCAGCCGCTCCTGCACGATATCCATATGCAGCAAACCGAGGAAACCGCAACGGAATCCGAAACCCAGAGCCGTGGAGGTTTCCGGCTCAAAGTGCAGAGCTGAATCGTTGAGACGCAGCTTCTTGAGCGCTTCGCGGAAGTCCTCGTAATCGTCGGAGCGCACTGGAAACAGGCCGGCGAACACCCGTGGTTGTACCTGCTTGAAACCCGGCAAGGGTGCGGCGCAGGGTTTACTTGCATCGGTCAAGGTATCGCCCACCGGCGCACCGTCAATCTCCTTGACACCAGCGATCACATAACCAACTTCCCCGGTGGCCAATTCATCCTTGTCATGCATTTTGGGGGTGAAGATACCGACCCGATCCACCTCATGGGAGCGACCTGTGGACATGACCAATATCTTCTGACGCTGCCTGAGATTGCCGTGCATCACGCGCACCAGGGATACGACCCCAACGAAATTGTCGAACCAAGAATCAATGATGAGCGCCTGCAGTGGCCCCTGTGGGTTGCCTTTGGGTGCCGGGATGCGGCGTACCAGTTCTTCCAGCAGTTCGGGCACTCCAGCTCCGGTTTTGGCGCTCACCCGCAGCGCGTTCTGGGCCTCGATGCCGATGATCTCTTCGATCTCGGTTGCGACCTTGTCGGGCTCGGAATTGGGCAGGTCAATCTTGTTGATGACCGGCATCACTTCGAGACCCTGCTCCAGCGCCGTATAGCAGTTGGCCACGCTCTGCGCTTCCACACCCTGGGAGGCATCTACCACCAGCAAAGCACCTTCGCAGGCAGCCAGGGAACGGGAAACTTCATAGGAGAAATCCACGTGGCCGGGAGTATCGATGAAATTGAGCTGGTAAGTTTGGCCGTCCCGGGCCGAGTACTGGAGCGAGACGCTCTGGGCCTTGATGGTGATACCCCGTTCCCGTTCGATGGGATTTGAATCCAACACCTGCGCCTCCATCTCACGCTCCGTGAGACCGCCGCAAATCTGGATGAAGCGATCCGCGAGGGTGGATTTACCGTGGTCGATATGGGCGATGATGGAAAAGTTACGGAGGTTCTGCATGTCCACGCTGAATTGGGCACTCGAAATATTATTTTATTATATTGTAATTCAATGAGTTACTGATTATTTATCAGGTAGATTCTCACTGATGGGCTCCTTATTGTAAACCTGCTGATTTTGAACCGCGGCGAGTCAAAGTAGCGGAATCCGTGGCGCATTATACCGGCTAAAATCCCAGCCTTATCGAGCGCTGAGGTAATCTTCCAGACGAGCTCGGTCGAGTTTGCCCACGCTCAGAATTGCCTCCCCGCCTGTGAGTACTGGCACCTTGAAACCGTAGCGCGCTTTTAAGGCCGCATCGGTGTCTACATCCACCAGCTGGATCGGTAACTCCTCCCCATGCAGTGCGTAGATCTCCGCAAGCATCTGCTCGCAGAGATGACAGCCGGTACGGTAATAGAGTGTCAGTGAATGGCTCATCAACGGTCTATCTGTAGAGGCAGGAACAGGCTTTGATTAGGTCGCTGCACTAGAACCGCCACCGGCGTCACAGGCAATCCCTTTTCCAGGTTCCGGAACTGGCTCGGCCCGGTGACGACAACGCCGTTTATACTCAAGACGATATCGCCCTGTCTTAAGCCTGCTCGCAGTGCCGCGCCTGGAGCCACCTGCTCCACGACAACACCACCTTGTTTCAACTTGAATTGCCGGCGCTCATTCTCGGTCAGGGGCCGTATCACCAGACCCAGCGTATCAAATCCGTCATTTTGTACGCCGGCAATGGCAAGCGGCTCATTTATGCTGGACTGGAGCACGCCCACATGTACCTGCAGAGTTGTGCGACTACCGTCGCGCGTAATGATCAAAGGGATATCACGCCCTATCGGTGTGCTACCA
>JBOIBD010000041.1:0-16934 GCA_050739415.1 Gammaproteobacteria bacterium
CCGCGGGGCTGGTGATCACGCAGTCCAACAAATCGAGTTCAGTCACTGCCGAACTGGGTGACGCCAGTGGCGACACTGCCAATGTCAGTGGCTTCGACAGTGTGTCTTTGAATGCCTCGGATCAGGGTGCGGTGTCTGCGAGTTCCACCGGCGGGGCAGGCGGTTTGGGTATTGCCGCCGACGGTGCCGATGCCAATGCCACCGACAGCGCAGCCGTGACCGCACAGGTAGGCAAGAACACCCAGATCACCACTCCCACAAATGGCAGTGTATCGATTCAAGCATCGGATACACCGGATACGTCGGCCAATGTCATCGGCGTAGCTGTCGCTGGCGGTGTCGGCCTGGCGGTGTCCGTAGCCACGGCTCAAGTCATGCACACTGTGACCAGCACAGTGCTAGGTGGCGCCAGCATCACAGGCCCCGGTAGCCTGAGCATTTCTGCGTCCAGTAGCCCGGACGGAGGCAACGACCCGACGGCTTACGCCAATTCAATCGCTGGTGGTGGTGGTGTGCTCGCGGGTGCCGACGGTTCCGTAGCCATTGCTACCAGTGGTGGTTACGACTCAGGCTTTAATCCGGTCAGCGGTCAGTCCGCGAGCATCGCCGCCAGCACCGGTTCAGGCGTCGCATTGCCGGATGGTGACATCTCCATCACGGCGACCAATACCACCAATCAGTCCAGCAATGCGACTGGTGTTGCAGTCGGTTTTCTGGCGGTCGGCGCGACTGTCTCTCAGGCCGGTTCCAATACCTCCACCACCGCAACACTCGGCAGCGGTGATACAGGGACTTTACCCACCCATACCACACCCGGCCGTGACGGAGATATCACGGTCCAGGCAACCGGTACCGACAACAACTTGGCAGCGTCTACCGCCGGTAGCGGCGGTGCAATTGCCGGCAACGCCGCCGTGGCGCAGACCGACGATACGCCGACAGTCACAGCGTTGATTGGCAATAATCTCGATCTAACCGCCGGCACCATTACGCTGGCCGCGCAACACACTGACAATTATGCCGCTGAAGGTAACACGGTGAATGCCGCCATCGCTGGTGCCAGCGGGGCTGACGCTATTAATAATGCGAATGCGAACGTCACTGCGTGCATCGGACTGGCCGTGTGCACGCCGAACGGCCCCACCACGAGCACCCAGGATACCGATCTGATCGCAAGCGGTGATATATCGATCAGTGCAGACAATTATTTCAATGAAGTTAATAGCGGCGACAGTGCGCAGGGCGCTGGCGGTGGAGTTCTGAGTGGCCAGGCGGTCAGCAGTTCCACCACTTTGAACGGCGGAGCCGCGGTCAATTTTGGCGACAATACCAGCCTCGACTCCGGCACGGATTTCGTGAACAATCCAGGCGGAATCAATGTATCCGTCGAAAGCGGACTGATCGCGGATGACACGGTTACCCTTACGACCGGCGGCGCGATCACCGTAGCCGGCACCAATTCCAGTTTGGATGCCAATCTCAACAACAACGTCACACTCGGCCAGAGCGATACGTTTGTGAGCGACGGCGAAATCGGGCTGGGCACAGACACCCAGGTACGGGCTAGCACTAATTCCGAAGGCCATACCTGGGATTTGGGCGGTGCATCAGTTTCTTACGCCACTACGGATGTCACCTCCAATCAGAACATCGACGTGGGTTCGGATGACACGCTCATGGGCTTCGGTGACGTCAACATTACCGCCGGCGAAGCGAATGGCTACGACACTTCGATATCGGGACTGGCTAACGCCCAGAGTTACATCACCGGCCTGATCGTGATTCCCTACGCTTCTGCCAACACCACGCTGCTCAGCCAGGCAAACGTCAATGTAGCGAGCGGCGCCAATATCCTGAGCGCAGGCGATATCACACTTGGAGCCTATGAAGGTCAGCCGCAGGGCTCGGCCGACGGCACCGGCCACGGTTATGAGTTGGGGTTCATTCCAGCCACCAGTCACAACAGCAACGTCACCACCCAGAACTGCGGCAGCCAAGGCTGCGGCACGCTCACCATAGACGGTACCGTGATAGCCGGTATTTATCATGAGCTGAACATCAACATCAATGCTGCCGGACAATTGCAGGCTCCAACGACACCAGAAGCGCCTTTCCTAACTGCCAACAATCCCAATTTTGACGCACAGGCCTATGTGGAAACGTTGCCTGGTTACGCTGACTCAAGCGTCTTGCAGTTGCTCGCTTCGGATGTGGCGACCAATGCACCGGCTTTCGCCTTTAGCACCCTGTATGCGGCAGGTGGCAACGTCACATTGAATGCCGACAACATCACCGGTAGCGGCGGCAGCGTCACCGCTTACGGCGCACCCACAATCACGGTCAACAACTACAGTCCCGATTATCTGGTGTTTGGTTCTCTGGATGTGCCGAGCACGCCGAGCGGCCAAGTGCTGTTCACTGGCTTGGCGGATCAATCCCAGGCTACTGCCAATGGCGTGTCGATTGCCACACCCGGTGCAGGTCAGCTGGCCAGCATCACTATCAATGACATTTGGACCGGCAGATCCGGCAACGGCAGCGAGGGACCCGCGATTTTCCTGTCATGTTCCAACCTGTTTGGGCCTTGTGCTCAGAGCGATTTGGAAAACAACGGCACCAACAATCTTCTTGGCTCCGTGAGCATCACCGATGAGAATGGATCCTACGGCCAGTTCAACAACGGCATCGCGGCGCAATCCATCGTAATTGACGTACCCAACGGCCTGGTGGGCATCACCAACCCGAACGGTTTGGTAGTTACCGGAGAGAGCCCCCTCAGCGCCTGGCAGGATGAGATGCTCAACATGTCAGATCCCAACGTGGCAGTAGCCTACGTGGCCAACTGGTTGTTCCAGGGCAGCCGTGGCTCGGACCAACAACTGACCGCCGCCACTGTGAACCAGGGATGCAATGCGGGGATGGTCTTAGGGTGTTCCACGGTAGTGGGCGACGGCAATGGGAACTATGGCACCAGCGGCGGTGTCAGTTGGGACTTCTACGGCTCGTGTATTCCCGCCGGCCCTTGGGATTGCAGCGGCGGCACTGCCGATTCCGATAGTCCCATTGGGCAGAGTCTCGGCAGTGACTACTACGGACACAGCAGCGATTTCCAATACCCCATGATTCCGGTGGAGCCGCTTAGCACCACAACGTTGAATTACCCCACTGACTTTCCAGTAGGCCAGACCAATAGTCAGCTCACCGGCGCGGAAGTCGCCATCCAGGCAAAGTATATCGATGTGGACAGCAACATTACCGCCGGTAATGCCACCAGCTGGTCCACGCAGATTTCTTCAGCCATCAATACCTGGATTACCGATCCGGCCAGCAATCCTGACTCATTGGCTGCAGAACAGGCCGCCGGCGATTGCAGCAACGGCATTTGTCCCATTCCAAGCACGTATCTGACCAATAGTCTGTTGTCCACCCTGAGTCCGGGTGATTCACAGGTGACCGCCGGCTACGACACCAGCAACAACCAAATCGTGCTCAACAACATCAACGCCAGCGGCGGCGGTTTCGTGTATTTCAATGGCGGCATCATCAGTACCAACCAGTCCGGCAGCATCAACATCAATGACGGCTACGGCCACGTGACGGTGGATAACCAGAGTGGTTACTCGCTGGTGGTAAACAATGTCAACACCGGCAACGGCGCCGTCGGCGAAGTGCAGATTGTGGATACGCTCAAACCCAAGAACAACGGTACGCCAGACACCACATGGTATGTCTATTCACAAGGCTCCGGGCTCAGTGTGTACAACAACACTCAGGGCGAAACCACCTTGGCTCAGGCGGTCACGGATAACGATTTGTTGTCGGGGGCTAGCTCTTCTTACCAGCCTCTTCAGGACGCGCAACTAGTTTGGACCGAAACGGCGAACATGTACCGCGGTGTTGACTGGAGTACTCATACCTCTACCAAGTGGTCTTTCGACTACCCGAACCCGCACGATCCCAGCAATCCTTGGTCGGTATCGTCGTTCAATGTGACCACCGATCCCAGCGGAGAACCGCCCGCATTCCAAGAGACAGTCACTGGCGCGTCCGCCAGCGATGATGGTAACTGGGGTTACGATTTTTTCCATGGCTGCAATAGCAGCGGCACAGACTGCCACTGGAGTTATCCGGAGGTGTGGGAGACGGATTTCATCACCTCGGCCAGCATCACCGTGCAGGACGCGGTCAAGGCCGACAATCCGATTGCCATCAGTTTCCAGGGCAACTCCAGCGGGGCGATCAACATCAGTTCAAACAACTCGGTGACCGTCGGCGGCCAGCTTTACAATCCCAGTGGTTCCACCAGCATTTCCGCGAGCAACGCAACTGCCGCTGACGGCTACATCGCTCAGGGCAGCAGCGGTTCGGTACTCAGCAACAACCTGACGCTGAATGCCACTGGCGGCATCGGCGGTACCCCGGTCACCGGCACCAACGGACTGGTGGATAGTTTCCAGTCGCCCTTCAAGGCGCAACTGATTGCGGGCAGCGCAGTAAATGCCGCGGCAGGTGCTGAAGGAATACAGCTATCCTTCAATTCTTCTGCGCTCATCGGGCTGGTTTCTTCGGGTAATGCCGTCAGCGGGTATGGCAATGTTTCCATCAGCGCGGAGGGGGATCTGAATGCCGGTGGGTCCTACAGCCTGTTGCCGGTGAACCAGCAGTCCGGGTCTTACCTTTCCGGGACACTGGTGATCGCGGGGCCCGGCACTATCATCGGCGATGACATCAATTTGGTCAGCAGTACCGGCGGAGTTGGCGGCGATGGCACGCCTCTGACACTTGTAAATGGTTACTCCTTGCTGCCGCAGAGCGGTGGCACTCAGGGTACGGTCAACGTCTCGGCCCTGAACGACATCAATCTTGTGGGCGTTGGCGACATGCTGGTGGATCAGATTGATTCTGCCACCGGCAATGTGAGCGTTTATGTTCCAAACGGGCGCATTCTCGATGCCAATGCACTGACTGCATCACAGACTCTGTCACAAGAACAGCTGGAGACAATCTGGGACAACCTGAAACTCGCGCCGTTCACTGATCCATCCACTGGCATCAGCGTGAGTCAGACAGACATCAATAACGCCGTAACTGCCAATACGATCGCACCGTTTGAATACTTGGTGCAGAGCAACTATCAGAATTACTGGCGGCTGCTGGACAACGGCAGCGTAGTCAACGGCCAATTTCAGCCAAGCGCTACCGGTAGCACGCTGTTCGGACCCCTGGCGCAGGCAAACAACGAGACAGTGCAGCAATACACGAGCAACCAGTATCAGCAGATAGTGACGTTTTTCAACAATAACTTGGGCAGTGAATGGCAGGACCAATCACAGTTTCAATCATACGTTGCGAACTGGACCTATACCGCGACCCAAGCGCAAGTGACTGCACTGACGAGTAACTCGAGCTATATGAACACTGGGCAGTTGACCCAGGCCATCAACTCAACTGCCCTTTTGCCGTCCAGCGGAACACTGGTGGGCAATGCCATACCGAATATCTCGGGTCGACAGGTGGCACTGGTTTCAGGTTCGGGCGTTGGCGCACTGGGTACACCGGTCACCATCAATGTGGCTTGCTCCGCGACTGTTACTGATTGCCTCATGAATGGTACGCTCAATCCGACGGAAGCCGCCGCACTCGCCACCGCCATCACGCCCGGCGACGTGACGCCGGTTGTTCAAGGCACCACGATCACAGGGTTGGCAGTCATTCAGACGGAGCCCCTGTTCGTGAATCCCACCGGGCCGTTGTCGGTCAATGGTGGGCAGGGGGCAGTTTATTTACAAGCCAATCAGAATCTGGAGGTTGCGAACGTCACCGCGTACGGTGATGTGTGGTTGGCGGCAAACGGCGACATCACCAATGTCGCGCCGTCTGGGCAGTCCGCAATTACCACGTATGATGGGGGCAACCTCACGCTGATTTCCGGTAATGGAAACCTGGGCACACCAGCGGCTGGCAGTGCGTCCACCGTGCCATTGACTCTGAACCTTTCCGGTTCCTTGCTTGCGGCTTCGGCTGGCCAAGGTATTATCCTGGAGCAGCTCAATGGCAATCTGGTAGTAGGCCATGTGTATGCCGTTGGGGATGAAAACATCAGTGCGCCTATGGGCAGTATCTTGGCGGATCCCGATGTCCAAGGCCTGAATTTCCTGGCCCAAAACATCACGCTCACCGCACAAAATAACCTCGGCAGTGTCAGTCAGCCGCTCGAAATACAGGATGGTGGCAGCACAACCGGACTTTTTAACGGCAGTTCTGGAGGCATCGTTGATGTCTACAGTCCAGCCAATACCAGTCCGGCTAATACGAACTTTGCAATCGGTGAGCTTAGCGCCGGCAGCGACCTGAATGTAACCACTGGCTTGGGCGTCAACCTAAGCGCGATTACCCTGACTTCGGGTGGAGTACTCACCGCCGCGAGTGGCAACGATGCGAACTTTGGCCAAGTCAGCAGCCAACAGCAGCTCAGTTTGGATTCCTTCGGCGACATGACACTGGATTCCGCCGTCAGTCAGACAGGCAACATTAGCGCGACCTCGGGTGGTCTGTTCGCGGTTACCACGCTCGCGGCCACAAATGGTTCCATCATCGCGTCTTCCGTCGGTGACATGGATTTGGCCGCCAAAGGACAATTCGATACCAGCAACAGCCAAACTCTCACCGCCGGTTCATTCACCATGAACGCGGGCAGTCAGTTGCAGGCAGGTGGCCCAATCGCGATCACCACGACCATAAATTCCATCACCGTCACCGACTCAGTTACGAACCAGAGCTCCCTTGTATCCTCAAGCGGTGACATTACGCTTGGTTCTGTTGACAGCACTCTTGCAAACGGGATGGCGCTGAGTCTGAACGCCACCGGAGCTATTCTCGGCAACGACGACGGCCAGACCAACCTGACCGCTGTGGCCGGCGCGCAGACTCAATTGCAGGCAGGTACCGGCATCGGCCAACCGCAGTTACCGTTGGTGACAATGCTGCCCTGGCTGCAGGCGAATACCCTGAGCGGTGGCATCTATATTCATGATCTGGAAACCCTGAATGCACCCAACGGGTTGAATGCCGGCGGCGATATCAATTTAAGCGTGGTTGGCGATCTCACGTTCGGAAATGCCAGCGCAGGCGGCAACGCGATGCTGGATGCCACTGGGAAAGTGTCAGGCGCCACCCTGGAGAGCGGCACCGGTAATACAGTGGTAACGGGAGGTGCCGATATCACGCTCACAAACCTCAACAGCGGCGAGTCTGCTGACGTGACCTCCGCGGGCAAACTTAGTATCACTTCTGCTACTGCTGGTCAGGACATCGCCCTGAATTCGGTGAATGGTATAGGGTTCCAGCAGCTGACCGCGGGTTCGAATATCAATGGTGTCACCACTCAAGGAGATATTCTCGGTGGCTCGCTCGATGCGGGCGGTGCTGTCAATTTATCCGGGGTGAACATCCAGCTCGATGATGCAAAATCCGGTATCTCTCTCGCGCTTGCCGCGCAGCAGGCCCTGAATGCAGGTGTGCTCACCTCTGGAGGCGCAATCAACTTGCAGGCGGGTAGCAGCGTGAATCTTGACAGCGTATCAGCGGGTCAAGGCATCACTTTCCTGTCGGCTGGCGATTTTGCATTTCAGCAGTTGACCGCTGATGGCGATATCAATGGCCAATCCAGCAATGGAAATATCTTGGGTGGTTCGCTCAATGCGAATGGTGACATTAATTTATCTGGCGTGAACCTTATACTCGGGCATCTGACCGCAGGTGGATCGGCCAGTCTCAAAGCCGTCGAATTACTCAACCTTCCATATGCCTCTATCGGCGGGAATTTGTCGCTGACCTCAGCAGGTAGCCTGGATTTCGAGAAATATGCTGTAGGCAGTACTTTCAGCGCTGAATCTACTCAGGGAAGCATCACAGGCGAGTCTTTGACTGCCGTCAATGCCGATTTGAGCGCGTTGAAAGATATTCAGCTCTCATCGGCTGATATCACCCATAGCCTGAATTTGGCGGCAGCTGATATTACTGCGAATGTGTATCAGAGTAAGGACACATCGCCATTTCAAATGACTATCACGGGTTTCAACGGCGGCATCGCAGACAACGTCGCGTTGGAAGTAGATGCATCCGGAGGCCTGACGCTGGTATTGCTGCGTGGGAAGCAAGTACAGCTCAATACCACTGCGGAACAGGTCCAGGTCAATCAGGCTTATGTGCCAGATTGGTTCTATCTGGTTACACCCTCTGCCAAGGTGCTGGTGGCCAATGCAGACCCTGTCACCTCACTGAGACCGGTGGATGTGCAACTGTACCAGCCCAATTACAGTTTTCAGTTGATACAGAGTGGCCAGAATACCTTTACCGACAGTTATGTCGTGCAATACCAATTTCCTTACCAGGTACAGGTGCCCAACTATGATCAATCCCATGCTTCCATGGGTCCGACTTACGACGACGAGAGCGTGGTGCGTAATGTCTTTCGCAATCTCATGAACAATCCCTCGCCGCTGGATACCAGCCTGTTTGGTATCCAGGCCATCGTCAATCCGGATGGCACCGTCAGCTATCCGGGGTTGGCGCCGCAGACAGTGACGGCTTCGCCGCAGGGTGCGGTCAATACCGGCACCGGTCCGGTGCAGGCAGACCAAAAACGCTGAGCCGGTTGTAACAGGGGGAAGCGGTGAAATTTAAAATAAAAAAGAGTGCCTACGTGACACATGGGCGGAGAAGCGGATATCGAATGGGGAGTGCGGGGCGGATCGGACTGCTGCTGGGACTACTGTGGAGCGGCATGTGCTTAGCGGATCCGCCGCCAACGCCTCCGCCCAGCACCAATCCAGCGGCAATCCTGAATCAGCAGCAGCAGCTTCAGCAGTATTATCAGCAACGCCAGAAGAAGCCTGCGGCCCCTGTCAATCCTGTCATTGTCACGCCCACACCCGGCGAAACGGGCGTAGCCGGCCTGGGTGCATCGTTTGTGCTTCGGGGCGTGCGCGTAAATCACTCCGGCTTTTTGAGCACGTCAGACATCACCGCGATCGTCAAGCCCTATCTGAATAAGAAGGTGGATTTTACCGATCTGCAGCGGATAGTGGATAAGATTAACGCACTGTACAGCGCCAAGGGTGTTGTCACGGCGCGTGCCATTTTACCTCCGGAGACTATCAAGGACGGCGTAGTTCACATCGAACTCATCGAAGGCCGGCTGGGCCAGATAAAGCTGGAAGGAAATGCCCGCACGCGCACCAGCTACATAGACTCACGCATCAACCAGAAACCAGGTGAACTGGTGGATGTGGCGGCTCTGAAGCAACAGCTGACGTTCTTCAATCGTACCAACAATGTGCAGTTGAAAGCACTGTTGCAACCGGGCGCGAGCCTGGGACTCACTAATATATTGATCCTGGCCCAGGAACCGCCGCGTGCTGGCCTGGATTTGTTCGCCGGCAATGGCGGCGTGGACAGCACAGGGCGTAACCAACTGGGCGCTGTGCTGCGTTACAACGGTCTGTTCGGTATCACCGATCGCCTGGATGCCTATGTAACCAGCTCGCGGGGCGATACCGATGGTTACCTGTCTTACACCGCGCCGGTAGACGAACAGGGCGGCCGGCTAGGGCTGAGCTACTCCCGTAACCAGATCAACATTATCAACGGTCCCTACCAGGCTTTGGATATCACCGGCCATTCCTGGAACAGCGCCTTGAATTTCAGCCAGCCCTTCATTGCCACCGAAAACTGGCTGTTCAGCGGAGCGGCGGCACTGTCAAAGGTACATTCAGTGACCGACGCCGCCGGCGTCGGTATTAGCAGCAGCAATATTAACCAGTTTTCCCTGGGGTTCAGCCTGGAAAATACTACGGCCAGCCATATCTGGTCCACGACCCAGACCCTGGCGCGGCTGCACTCCGACGAGACCGTGGCGGGGGACAACAATTTCACACTGTATAACGCCACGCTCACTTGGTATCAGGATTTGCCCAGCCCCTATTCAATCCTAATCAACAGCGGCTGGCAGTGGACCCCCAGTGACAATCTGCCTTCCGCGGAATTGTTTCAGGCAGGCGGCATCGGCAGCGTGCGCGGCTACGAGCTTGGCATCCTGTCGGGCCCGCGCGGGTTTTATGCCGATTTTGAATTGCATCGGCAGTTCCGCGACGGATTCGATGGGTACGTATTTCTGGATCAGGCCAAGGTATTCGCCGCCTACCCGAGCACCGCCTACATCTCCGGCCTCGGCGCCGGGATTGCCTGGCATCACTGGGAGCCATTTGTGCTGAGTCTGGATCTAGCCAAGCCGCTCAATACTGTAATCCCCAGCCAGGATCGCTGGCGCATTGATTTTCGCCTAACCTACCACTGGGATATCAAATGAACCGCCTGCCCCAGGGAGTGTCCGCCATGTTCAGTCATTTCTTCCGGCCGCGGTTGTTTCTGACCTGCACACTCGCGGCATTCATTTTTGCGGTCTTCGTGCTGCTGGGTAGCACCGTGATGACGGGTTTGCATGCGCTCAGGCATTCCGGCGCCCCAAACGGAACGCTGGCATCGGCCACTGAACATACGCAGGCCGCCGTTTCATTGCCCACCGGCCTTGCGCCAGTGCTGGCGCGAGCGCTCGCCCAGCATATGCCTGTAGTATGGCCGGCTCGCGCGCTGACGGATCAAAGTGTGATATTGCCCAATCCCGCGCAGCATATGGTAATGAGAGTGACAGAGCTGGGTGCAACCCTGACCGTGGGACGGCGCGATACCCTGCAGCTCCGGCTGGTTGCGTACTCCTCAGGGAATAAAAATGTGCCGCTCCAATATGGAACGCCAGTATCGGATGGCGCCCGCGTCAGCATTTCTCACGGCGCAGAACTGTCGGAATGGTACGGGAACAGCCCTTTCGGCATAGAACAGGGATTCACACTCCGCAAGCCAGAGACGGGACATGCTCCTTCGGCGGAACTGTATTTCAATTTGCGCGGTTCGCTGGTTCCAGCACTGTCCCATGGCATACTCGCATTCACGAACAGTACTGGTCGCGCCGTGTTGCGCTATGGTGAACTGATCGTCTATGACGCGCATCACCGCCGCTTGCCAGCGCGATTTATTCTCGCAGCGAACCGCCTCGCGATTGCAGTGGATACCCGCAACGCGGCGTATCCCGTAAGCATTGACCCGTTATTTGCAACCGCTACCGCTCTTACCGAGCCTGTTCCGGCGACGAATGATACCTTTGGCTATGCAGTGGCGCTGTCATCTGACGGCCAGACTGCGCTTGTTGGTGTTCCCGGCGCGGGTACCGGAGGCAAGGCATATGTATTTTCAGATTCCAGCGGCACCTGGATGGAGACAATGGAGTTCGATGATCCAGGTAATATTGCCGGTGACGCGTTTGGATCAACCGTGACCCTCTCATCCGATGGTACTACCGCACTGATCGGTGCCTACGGTGCAACGGTGTATGTGCCTTCGGGTAGCACATCCGCGCCACCCACGCCGGTGTCGTTTGCCGGTACGGCGTATGCCTTCCGGTACGCGAGTAATACGTGGAGCCAGACGGGAGAATTCAAAGAACCGCAACCTGCGAAGAGCGATCATATGGGGTTCTCTGTGGCTCTTTCTGACAACGGCGCCACGGCCCTGATCGGCGCGCCAGGTGCAACCATTTATGTGCCCCAATCTGGCACCACAACACTTGCCGCGGAAGCGGCTGCCGGCAAGGCCTATACTTTCAGGTACACGAGTAACACATGGAGTCAGACGAAAGAATTCGATGACCCGCAAAAGACCAAGAACGACAAGCTAGGTTATGCCGTTGCCCTCGCGGGAACCGGTAACGAAGCGCTGCTCGGTGCACCCGGCACTGCGGCTGCACCAGCTGGTACAACAACCCTCTCATCAGCCGCTGGCGAGGCCTACGTCTATAACTACACTTCCAGCTGGCCTGCAGTGCCCAATGTTTCCCTTACCGAATCCGATGCGGCCAGCAATGATGGTTTTGGCTCCGCCGTCGCGCTGTCTGCCAATGGCATAGTGGGGGTTGTCGGCGCGAGCAATGCCAGCGTTACCAACGCGTTCAACACTATTTCTTACCCGTCTTCCGGCAAGGTCTATATCTATTCCAGCGGTTGGAGCAATCCGGACGAACTGGATGATCCGGATGCCTGCGGCGACTCACCGGGCAATAAGGATTATTTTGGTACTGCTGTGGCGCTGTCACCGGACGGTACGAATGCGATCATCGGCGCGCCGGGGGCCACTCTCGCCAGCCAAGCAGGAACCTCCAACAGTAGTGTGGCCGCAGCGGGAAAGGCCTACCTATACACCTACAACAACAGTGGCACAACGCCTGGCACCTGTAACACTGGTGGTGGCACCAGCTATATCTATATATGGAATCCGCTACCGGCACGCGGCGATCCGGCAGATACGGCGAATGACCAGTTCGGTTTCGCCGTAGCCGCTTCCAGCGGCGGCAACGCTATCCTGGTAGGCGATCCTAATGCAGGCGTGAAACCGGCAGGCTCGTCAACCGATGCCCAGGCTGGTCAAGCGTATATATATGCGCCGGAAGTTGATCTGTCCTTGGCCCTCAGTGCTACTTCTAGCCCGGTGCCATTGGGTGGCAGCATTGTGTATGACTTCACTATCACCAACAATGATTCGAGTGTCACGGCGACAAATGTGAAACTCACCGACGCGCTTCCTGACAATCTGACCTACCAATCGTCGGGCGGCGGAGATGGATCCTGCGCTAATAGCAGCGGCACTGTCACCTGTACACTGAATTCACTGGCGCCCAATGGTGTCTGGCAACCCTCTATCACGGTCACAGCTCCAGCAGCCTCAACCACAATTACCAATTCCGGAACCGTCAGCGCGGATCAGGTGGACCCCAACCCTTCCAACAATACTGCCAGCATCACCACGGTTGTACATACGCTGCCAGTCGCAAACAACGGCTCCTTGACGGTGTATGTGACCGGTCCGAGCCAATTAACAGGTACTGTCGGGTCAGGCGAAACGGCCAGCTATTCTCTCGATACTTCTTATTTGTCCCCGAATGGCGGTACGGTCAGCATCAGTCCGAACGGGTCATACACTTATACAGCCAGCGCCTCGTACCTCGGGACCTTGAGTGCCGTTTGCGGCGGCGGCAACGGTAGCAGTGGCACCGACAGCTTTCATTTCCTGATCAGTGACGGAACCTACCAATCCAGCCCGGCAACGGTAACCGTAAAAGTCTATCCCGGCCCTACGGCATGCCCTTCGAGTAACTATACGGCTCATGGCACGAAGGCCATAACAGGCACACTCACTGGTCTCGATCCAGACGTTGCGCAGACACTCACCTTCGGCATTGCTTCGCAACCCAGCCATGGCTCGGTGCAGATTACCTCGGCAGGTGATTTTACCTACACACCGAGCGGAAACTATACGGGGGCGGATGCATTCACCTTCAGCGTGAGTGATGCGCACAATAATTCGAGCACCGCCACGGTCAGCATAACGGACTATATGGCGCCCGCCGTGACACAGTCGGCGGCGTTCACGCTGCATGGGGTCACCAGCTCACCGCCGCTTGTGTTGACGGGAACCGAGTCCGACCCAACACAGGTACCGGCAATCAATATCGTTACTACGCCTGCCCACGGCACGCTGGTTCTGGGCACGGCCACGGTAAATAATGGTATTTTCACTGTACCGTTCACCTATACCTCGACTGATCCAAACTTCACCGGGGCCGACAGCTTCACATTCACCGCTTCGGATGCTTACGATACTTCAAATACTGGCACCGCCACGCTTACCGTTTACACCCCGCCAGTAGCCAATAACGCAATCCTGATAGCGCACGTCAATGCTTCCGGTACGCTTACGGCTGTTGACTCCGATCCCACTCAACAATTTATCTACAATATTGTAAGTACGCCGAGCCATGGAAGCCTGACCTTGTCGAATAGCTCAACCGGGGCTTATATCTATACCGCGAATCCTGGATATACCGGTTCCGACAGTTTCACTTTTAATGTCAAGGATAGTTACGCGACTTCGAGTGCCGCGACTGTGTCCATCACGGATTATGCGGCACCCACTGCAAGCGATAGCACGCTCATTGTGCATGGCACTAGTTCAGGCAATCTTTTGGCAACTGACTCCGATAAAACACAATCGCTTACTTATGGGCTGGGCAGCCAACCCGCACACGGCACGATAACGCTCAACGCCACAACTGGTGCTTATATATATAAAGCCAGCATTGGATATACGGGGTCCGACAGTTTCACGTTCGTCGCTCGGGATAGCTACAACGAGTCAAACACCGCGATTGTCTCCGTAACGGTTTATGCGGCTCCCATTGCGGACAACAGTACATTGACGACTACAGAAAATTCCGCTGCTGACAGCAAATTAAAGGCAAGTGATCCAGACCCAAGCCAAACTCTCACATACTTTGTGGTGTCCGCACCGGTTCATGGCAACATCACTCTTGATGCCACGACCGGAGCGTTCGTCTATACACCTACAACGGGATATGCAGGCAGCGATAGTTTGACCTATGGCGTCAAGGATGCGTTTGCTGATTCCAATAACGCATTGGTTACCATTTCGGTGAATGCTCCGAGCTCCGGTGGGTCCGAAAGCGGTACTACGAATGCGAACGGTCCACCAGCGCCAGTTTCACCTAGCGGTGGCGGCTCACTGGGCTGGTTGAGCTTACTGTTGCTGGCGGGCATTGCGGGTGTGAGGTGCCGGCGCAGATAACTCCAGCTGTAACGGAGCATTCGCACGCGTCATTCCGATGCATGTCCATGTTGGCGCATCGCTCTCAAGTGCGCTCAATTCACGTGGCCGAACTCCGGCATAGGCTTGAATAGCTCGCCACTACGCCAGCTCGCAGCCTTCGGCCGCTGGTAAACGACCTTGCCACCAATGATGGTGTAGAGCACGCGCGTGCGCAGGATGTCGTCGGCTGGTTCGGTGAGCAGATTACCGGAGAACACATCCATATCGGCGAGCTTGCCGGGTTTGAGCGAGCCGAGTTCATTTTCCTCGAACAGCGCGTAGGCGTTGTTCCAGGTGTAGGAACGCAGTTCCTGCATGCGGGTTTTAACTTGATCCGGGAAGAACAGCTTCTTGCCGCCGTCATAGGCACGAGTCACGCCGCAATAGAAGTTCGGTATCGGGTTGGTGTCCTCAACTGGAGTATCCGTACCTTCCAGCACCATCGCGCCGCTTTTGATCAGCGAGTGCCACATATAAGATTCATTTCGAGCGCGTTGCTCGCCAAGGCGCAGGACTACCATCGGTGCGTCTGAGCAAGCATGGATGGACTGCATGGACGCGATCACGCCCAGTTGCGCGAAGCGCGGGATGTCGGTGGGGCTCAGGTGCTGAGCGTGTTCGATGCGCCAGCGCAATGCGTGCGCAGCGGGATCCTCGGTGAATATTTTCTGGAAAATGTCCAATACTTCGCGATTGGCACGATCACCGATGGCGTGTACCGCAAGTCCGAAATGATCACGCGCGGCAATTTCCGCGATCTGTTGAATTTCACTCATGGGTGTGACGTTTTTACCAGAGTTGGTCGGGTCGTCGCTGTAGGGCTTCAGCATCAGTGCACTGCGTGTACCGAGTGCGCCGTCGGATAGAATTTCGCCAACCTCGAAAACAGTGAAATGGTTGTCGGCGTAACCGATGCTGCGATATTGCGGCAGCTGCGCATTCAGAGCAGACACCGATTCACCGGCGACATTAATGACCAGGCGCAGCGGCAAGCCATTGGCAGCCTGCTGCTTCAGCCAATCGATGGTCTTGAAGTCCTCACCCATGTCAACGAAGGTAGTAATGCCCTTGCTGATGGCGTTGCGCACCGACAATTGCAGTGCGCGCTCGCGTCTTTCGCGAGCCCCCTGCGCTCCCTGACTTGTCAAGTAACGACTGTAGGCCGCGTATACCGGATCGGCAGCGGTATCGGTCAACATGCCGATCGCGTGGCCTTGCGCATCGCGCACGATAGTCCCGCCGGGAGGGTTTGGCGTCTTGGTGCCAATGCCGGCAAGTTTCAGTGCCATCGCATTGGCGTAGAGTCCATGACGGCTGGCAGTGAGAAGCATTACTGGATTGTTTGGCGACACCGCGTCAAGACTTGCCGGCAGGGGCAGGCCCAATACGTTGGGCTGCGGCACGCGATCCCATTTGTTCTGCAGCCAACCTTGTCCGACGATCCACTCACCCGGTTTGGCTT
Source organism: Gammaproteobacteria bacterium (assembly GCA_050739415.1). Classification (GTDB taxonomy): domain Bacteria; phylum Pseudomonadota; class Gammaproteobacteria; order Natronospirales; family REEB76; genus REEB76. Next base: position 16,235 of record JBOIBD010000041.1, read on the forward strand.
TGGCGACTGCGACCTTGACCATCGCCACGATTGCATCCCAGTTCGGCGCCAGGCCGACGTTGAGTTGCATCAGCGACTCGCCGGTCTGCAGTAGATGACCGTGACCTTCTATGAACCCGGGGGTCACGAATGCGCCATGCAGATCCAACACCTTGGTTTGCTTGCCGATGTAGCCGGCGATCGCCGCATCGCTGCCAACGGCAACGATCTTCCCATCACGCACTGCGAGTGCTTGCACCTCGGGCTGCACTGGGCTCAAGGTTTCAATGATGCCGCCTTGCAGCACCAAGTCTGCGGACTCAACTTGTGGCGGGAAGCCTCCGATGACCACTGGCGTTTTCGAAGCCGGAATCACGATGCCGCTGTACATACCGTTGGACGCCTGTGGGGGCGCAGCGAAGGCCGTGGGGATGAACAGAATAAGGGGCAGAATCAGGCTAGAAAGCTTGCGCATCACGCACCTCGGCAGTGCAGTCATCTCGGTTGGTGATGCAGTATGCGCTGCAGTTAAACTACAGCCAACCCATCTGGCGGGCGATGCATGAGGCTTCGCTACCGCAATAAGGCGAGAATTTGATAATGGGCGCTATTGGCTATTGCTTGGCGTGGGACCCATAGGCAATCACACCTTGCCAATATGGAGCATCCACCGGTCCAACCGTCAGCGTTACCGTCACATCTCGTCTGTGCATGTTGGGCG
>JBOIBD010000042.1:0-16352 GCA_050739415.1 Gammaproteobacteria bacterium
TAATCGTGGAACAAGGCGCGGTAATTTCCATGGGCGTGTTCATCGGCCAAAGCACACGCATTTACGACCGCGAAAGCGGTGAGATTACGTACGGTCGCATCCCGGCCGGCGCTGTGATCGTGCCGGGCAGCCTGCCGTCTGCGGATGGCCGCTACAGCCTGCAATGTGCAGTAATCGTGAAACGTGTGGACGCCAAGACCCGTGCCAAGATCGGCATCAACGAATTGCTGCGCGGAATAAGCGCATGAGCGCTGTACTGGAACTCACCAAGGCACTCGTCTCTTGCCCTTCGCTCACCCCCGATGACGCCGGTTGCCAGCAAGTCCTTGCTGCACGACTCGCCAAACTCGGTTTCAGGATCGAGCATCTGCGTTTTGGCCAAGTAGACAATCTCTGGGCGCGGCATGGCAGCGGCTCACCTCTGTTGGTGTTTGCAGGACACACGGACGTGGTGCCAACAGGTCCGAAGGAACAATGGAAAAGCGATCCCTTCACACCGGTTATCCGGGACGGAATGCTATATGGACGCGGCACAGCGGACATGAAAGCTGGCCTCGCCGCCATGACCGTGGCCGTTGAACAATTCATCGCCGACCATCCGCAACACCGTGGCAGCCTCGCGTTTCTCATCACCAGCGACGAGGAAGGCCCGTCGGTGGACGGCACCGTGAAAGTGATGGAAGAGCTGAATAAGCGCGGCGTAAAAATAGACTGGTGCGTATTGGGTGAGCCTTCCTGTCTCGAGAAATTCGGCGACACCCTCCGACACGGCCGCCGCGGCTCGCTCACCGGCCTGCTGCACGTACACGGCATCCAAGGCCATGTGGCCTATCCGGAGCGCGCCGACAATCCCATCCACCGCGTGGTGCCAGCACTCACGGAACTCTGCGCCACCAGATGGGATACTGGTGACAACTCACACTTCCCGCCCACCAGTTTCCAGATTTCCAACTTCAACAGTGGCACCGGCGCCGGCAACGTCATCCCAGGTCATGCCGACGTGCGTTTCAATTTCCGCTATTCCACGGCCGTCACGGCCAAAGAATTGCAGAAGCGTGTGCGTGAAATTCTGGATCAGCACAAACTGCGCTACGAACTGGAATGGCGCCCAATGGGCGAACCGTTCCTGACAAAACCGGGTGAGCTAAGTGGTGCAGTCCAAGCGGCTGTGATAAAAATCACCGGTCTGGAATCCAAACTCGACACCGGCGGTGGCACCTCAGACGGCCGCTTCATCGCGCCGACCGGCGCTCAGATAGTGGAGTTTGGGCCGTTAAATGCCAGCATTCACAAGATTGATGAGTGCGTGGCGGTGGATGATCTGGAACCGCTGGCGGAGATTTATCAGGAGATCATGCAACGGCTACTGAGTTAGCCGGCTTTGACACCCTCTCCCCATCGCGGGAGAGGGTTGGGGTGAGGGGGCGATTTCTTGTGTGGCCTTTGGCCATAACCTTTCAAGAGAGCGGGCTTCCGCGCCCGCACGGCAGGTGACTTTTGTTTCGGCAAAAGTCACCAAAACCATTCCCCCGAGGATTTCGCGCTTGCTCTAAATCGAATGGAAAACCATTCGATTTAGAACGCGTTCCCTCACTTCTCGCGTCCTCGGGGCCGCGCTCACGGTGCATCCCTGCACCGGTCGCGCGGGTGGGGCATTCCATTGCCCCACCCCTTCTCCGAAGGGCTATTCCCTTCGTGTGCTGCGAGGCTCGGCGTCATCCACGGGTATGAAGAAACACTCAGATCAATCGTGGACGTTCTTTATTTTCTCTTGAAACCCATCGGATAAGAGCTGATAGTGAACCACGCATAACCGTGGTCTGAACCGACCCCCCCCGTTCTCAGCCTTCACAACTGAAATGTAAATCAGCCTCGGCACATCTCACGAAAGGGATCCATGTTTGGCCTCAGCACTAACAGTTTTAATTGCTTTTCCTTTTTCTGAGCAAAAAGCATTTGCCTCCTTGTAAACCTCAGCCATCGCACTATCGGCTGAGGCAAAGCCACAGCCTGGGCTCTCTTTTGAAATCATGTAAACATTGTCACCCGTTTGAACAACACCAGTACTCGCGCAACCGGCAAGAAATAGAACAGCAACGGCCACTATTCTCTTCATAGTTCTTTCTCCAGTTTACGTAGGTTCGGGTGAGGTCTTCCGAACCCCAACATAATGCCCCTATTGTCGTTATCCACTCGGCATCTCTTGCCAGTTAACAGGCTCAGAGCCGAGCCCACAGCCGAAAACGCTTCCGCCTCTACGCGTCGAGACCCCGACAAGCTTGCCCTGTCGAATCCAGATCGTGGTGTATTTGCACTGACCGAAGCCGGTGACCTCTTGGTATCGCCAGGCTTCATCGGTTCCGCGAAAAGAGCGATCAGCTGGCTCACCCATGATTGAAAGTACTTGCTGTTTAGACATACCAGGTTCAAGTTTCTCAACGTTGCGATCTATCGAGGCGCAACCCGATCCCAAAAGAAGGATGGCCAGAATTGATAGCGTCCATCTGTTCACGTTACATCTCTTCCGCTTCGTTTTTAAATGCATACCACGGTCAATCATACTACTAGCGACCTCCATGCTTCTCCCTCACCCAATACCAATTCACCACCAGTCCGCCTATACCCAATATCACAAACCAGATCAGCACCCATTCCGGCATGGTCAGGCCCCAAAGCTTCCAGGTTATGAGCGCACAATCACCGGTACCGGTGAATGCCTTGGCGATGAACTTGTTAAGCGGCAGGGTGTTGAACATGTAGTTCAAGCCCGGCCCGCAAGGCGGCTGTTTCCAAAGCGGCAGGTGCTGCAGGTAAGACTGGCGGATGGAGACAGCACCGCCTGCCGCTGCGACGATAATTAACAGAACGCCATAGATCCTTGCACCGATGGCCTTGGGATGATGCAGGAACGCAATCAGGAAAATGATGCCGAGAATAATCATGGCAACGCGTTGGAAGATGCACAGCACGCAGGGCTGCAGGCCATCGTGGAACTGCGAGTAATAAGCGTAGGCCATCAGTAGTACACAGATCACGAAACCGACAAGATTCACCGAACGGCGCACGTGCATTTATTTCTCCTTCAGCAGCGAGTCTGGAAATTTGATGCGACTACTGTAACAACGATCTCTAAGCACGGCGCGATAAAAATTATAGATTCTATGTTTCTGGCTAGGCAAAATGCCCTGACAACCGGAGTGTATATGCCAATACATGCGAGTTCGTCGCATGCGACGAACGAGACTACCTCTCCACTCCGTCAGAAAACAAAAGATCAATTTTTATCAACGTTGCTCGTGAACTTGACGTTCCATGGCTTCGAATCCCGCGTGGCGCACATCCTTTCCCTGTACCAGATACACCACATACTCACAGATATTGGTGGCATGATCACCGATGCGCTCTAGGGCGCGCGCTGACCACATGACATCCAGCACCTGGCGGATGGAATGTGGGTCTTCCATCATGAAGGTGATGGATTGGCGGGATAAGGCTTCGTATTCATCGTCCACGCGCGCATCCTCGCGCGCCACCTGCACTGCAGCTTCCGCGTCCATGCGCGCGAAGGCATCGAGCGCTTCATGCACCATGCCCTGCACGTGGCTGCCCAGATGCTGCAAGGCGAGGTAGCGATCATTGGGCCGCTCGGTCTCGGCCAGCCGCGCCGCCAACCGCCCGATCTTTTCGGCCTCGTCGCCGATGCGTTCCAGGTCAGTGATGGTTTTGATGATGGCGAGAATCAAGCGTAGATCGCTGGCAGCCGGTTGACGACGCGCGAGGATCCGGCTGCACTCCTCGTCTATTTCTACTTCCATCTGATTGACCTTGTAATCCTGCTGCTCGATGCTGCGTCCGAGTTCACTATCGCCTTCCGTTAATGCTCTCAGCGCATCCGCAATCTGCTGCTCCACCAGTCCACCCATAGCCAGCACACGGTTACGAATGCTTTCCAGCTCTTCATTGAATTTCTGGGAAATGTGGTGAGTGAGATTCAATTTGTCCATGACCAATCCTTGAGGAAAATCTTATTGAAACAGTATACGCAAGCGGTTGAATAAACGCATGAATCAGGCCGTGCTGACCTGATCGGCTGCTCGGCTCACACGTTCAGCGCCAAAACGGCAACTGAACCGGCTGCCCTGTCCGGGTTCGCTGCTGATGACCAAGCTGGTGCCGTGGTGCTGCAGGACGTGCTTGACAATGGCGAGCCCGAGTCCAGTGCCGCCACTGTCACGATGTCGGGATTTGTCCACCCGGTAAAAGCGTTCAGTAAGGCGTGGAAGGTGCGCCGCCGGGATGCCGATACCGGTGTCGACTACGGTGAAACAGGCGGTTTCATCCTGCTGCGCCCAGTTGATGGTTACCTTGCCATCGGCAGGCGTGTATTTCATGGCATTGAACACCAGATTGGAGAAGGCGCTGTAAATCTCGCGCTCGGCGCCCAATAACTGCAATGTACTATCCACATCCAGGGCAATATCGGACGGGCCAAGGCCCATGGACAGAGCTTCCTCGCGGATGCGCCCGATCAGCGCCGGCACGTTCACCGGTGCGTACGGCGCTTCGCGCGGTTCAGTTTCCAGGCGCGAAAGCTCGAGCAGATCGCTCACGATGGCGGTCATGCGCGCGGTCTGATGATGCATGGCGTCCAGTGGTTTCCCCCAGGTCTTGCGTAACTGCTGGTCGTCGCGCATGGCTTCCACGTAGCCGCTCATCACGCTAAGGGGTGAGCGCAGTTCGTGTGAGGCATTTGCCACGAACTCGCGACGCGTTTCCTCGAGACGGCGCAGGCGCGTGCTATCGCGCACCAGCACCAGCCGCTGATTTTCGCCGTAGGGCACGATGCGTAAAGTGAGATGCTGGTTGCGCGAAAATGGCGAGACCAGGGATACCGGCTCATCATGATCCCCACCGTTGAGATAACGGATAAAATCCGGATGGCGCATCAAATTCTGCAGGCGTTGGCCAATGTCCTGGGGCACACGCAGGTGCAATAGGCGGCCCGCCGCAGCGTTCAGCCAGCGAATTTCGCCGACCTTGTCCAGAATTACAATGCCGTCTGGCATGGCCACAGAGGTGTCGCGGATCTCGCGCAGTAACCTGGCCAGATTCCGTTTGCGTTCACGTTCCCGACGCCGTAGTTGGTAAAAGTGATCGAAAATCTCGCCCCACACACCCCAGACCCTGGGCACATCGAAGCGGCGGCTGCGGCTCAGCCAGCGTTCCAATCGGTACAGATTCACGATATGCCAGGCGAGGTACAAGGAAACTGCAATGAACAGCCAGATGCCGGCTTGACCGGCTATCCAACCCACAATCAACGCCACGATCAGCAGCGCTGCCAGGCACAGAATTTCGAGCGGCCAGCCACGATTCATTCGTCGTTGCTCCGTGCCTGCGGCGAAAAGCGATATCCGGTACCGCGTACGGTTTCCACGTAATGCTCGCAGCTGTGTTCTTCCAGAACCTGCCGCAGACGGCGGATGTGCACATCCACGGTACGTTCTTCCACATACACTCCGCTCCACACCCGATCCAGGAGCTGGCTGCGGCTGAAAACACGTTCGGGATGCATCATGAAAAACTTGAGCAATCTGTATTCTGTGGGTCCAAGAGAGACTTCCGTTCCCAAGATGACAACCCGATGACTCACGGTGTTCATCTCGATGGCGCCTGCCGCCAGCCGTTCGTCGTGATCACCCGTACGGCGCAATAACGCCTCGATACGGGCCGCCAGCTCGCGTGCCGAGAATGGCTTGGTGATGTAATCGTCCACGCCGCTCTGTAATCCTGTCACCTTGTCATCCTCTGCAGCACGTGCCGTCAGCATGATGATTGGCAATTCGCGGGTGCTGTCGTCGCGCCGCAGTGCGCGCGCGAATTCCAGCCCGCTCATATCCGGCAGCATCCAGTCCAACAACAACAGGTCCGGCAGTTTATCGGCGATGGCGGCGCGGGCAGCGGCACACTGGTCCGTCTCGGTGACTGTATAACCTGCGCGTTCTAGGCCGAATGTCACCATCTCCCGCAAGGGACGTTCATCCTCGACGATCAATATGTGTTTATCCGCCATGTATGCCTGTTATTAAATCATTGGCATGTTACAAATCCATTACAACCCAAGTTTCGGCCAGGCCACCCGGTCGCGTAGATACACGGGTAGCGCCTGATCTGCGCTCACCGCGTGACCTTGTGCAAACAGCCGCACAGCAAGGCTCGCGATATCCCGTGCTTGCGGCAATAACGCCGCATCCTGACCATTTAGGGCGCTACCAAGCCTTGCACTCAACGCCTGGCCATAAGCCGCAAAGCCTGAGCCCGCGCCAAACCAGGGACCGGCGCTCGGCGGCTGCACCATTTCCGCCGCACTCAGTTGCTCCGGCAAATATTCGATTATCTGATCGGGGCCGGTAATTTCATATACGCACCAATACACTTCATTCAGACGTGCGTCCAGGCAGGCAAGAATTTTGCGTTTGTCATGCTGCCGGAAAGCACCCGCTGCCAGCGCCATGAGATCTGACACCGGTACCACCGGCCGCTCTGCGCCGAATGCCAAGCCCTGCACCACGGCCGTGGCCACGCGAACGCCGGTGAACCCGCCCGGGCCTCGTCCGAATGCCAGCGCATCGAGTTGTGGCATCGTCACACCCGCTTCTGCCAGTAGCGCGTCGACCATCGGTAAAATCATCTCCGCATGCGCGCGCACTGCGGTTTGCGCCTGCTCCCTTACATCCCCGTCAATTAACAAGGCGGCCGAACAACGCTCGGACGAAGTCTCCAATGCCAGGATTTTCACGTTGACACCACAGGTGCATGTTCCGGCAAGATGTGCTCCAGAAACCGTAACACGTCTTTCAAATCATTCGTGCGGCCCATGGGTGGCAGGCTCGCCAGGAACAGTTTGCCGTAACCCTTGCGAGTCACACGCGGATCGCAGAGCATCAATACGCCGGTATCGCTATCGTCGCGGATCAGACGGCCCACACCCTGTTTAAGAGCTAGCACTGCCTGGGGCAACTGGTATTCCATAAACGGTTCGCGTCCCTGGCGCTCAAACGCCGCAAGCCGGGCTTTCATAACCGGATCGCCGGGCGAAGCGAATGGCAACCGGTCAATCACCACTACCGACAATGCCGGCCCTTTTACATCCACGCCTTCCCAGAAACTAGCGGTGCCCAGCAATACTGCATTGCCAAGTTCACGAAAGCGTTCCAGCAGTCGTCTTCGTGGAGCTTCGCCTTGCACCAACAGCGGAAACGGCCAATCCGCGCGCACCAGTTCAGCGGCTTCCTGCAATGCGCGATGGCTGGTGAACAGCAGAAAGGCGCGGCCGCGGCTTGCCCGAATCACGGGCTCCGCCGCCTGCACTACCTCTGCGGTATACGATGGCGACTTAACATCCGGCAATCCGGGGGGAAGATACAGAAGCGCGTTGTGCTCATAATCAAATGGACTGCCCAGCAGCAATTCCTCGGCTTCCTCCAATCCGAGCCGTTCACGAAAGTGCTCAAATCCCTCATTGATGGAAAGAGTGGCCGATAGGAAAGCCCATGCGCAATGGGATTCGCGCATGCATGCCTGGAATCGACTAGCCGCATCCAATGGCGTGAGATTGAGGCTGAAGCCACGGCCATGGCGTTCGATCCAACGCACATATACCTGCTCCGGCGCATCTGCCGCAAACTGGCTCAGACGCGAGGTGATCATCATCACGCGCTGCCGGCAGTTTTCCAGGCCGACGGAACGTTCTGCCAGTTTTTCCAGCCCTTCCTCCAATGCTTGTAAGGTCATGCCCATTTTCTCCAGGAGTCCCTGTAACACCTGCTGCGGATGCAGTTCCTGCCACTCGGCGCGGCCTACCAACTGCATGCAGCGTTGTTGCAATTCGGTGAGCGGAGCATCCACCGCATCCAAGCAAGCTTCAAAACCAGGCATATCGGCCGCTGCTTCCTTGTATTCCTTACGGACATCCCTCAACAGCTCGTGCAGCTTGTAGCTGGACAGGCTGGTACCGAAGTATTGGGTGGCGATATCGGGCAGTTGGTGGGCCTCATCAACAATTACTGCATCCACGCCCGGCAGCAGCGCGCCGAACCCTTCCTCCTTGAGCAGCATGTCCGCCAGCAGTAAATGATGATTGATGACCACGATGTCAGCTTCCTGGGCACGGCGCCTGGCTTCCAGCACATAACAGCGGGAATATTCCGGGCATTCCTGTCCGAGGCAGTTCTCAAGTGTGGAGGTGACCTGTGGCCACACCGGTGAATTTTCCGGTACTGCATCCAATTCCGCGATGTCGCCGCTGCGCGTGGCATTCGCCCAATCACTGACACGTGCCAATTCCAGGCTGCGTGCACGACTATCGAACAATCCATCGCCAGAATGCAGCGTCAACGCCAGACGATGGCGGCAAAGATAATTGGCACGGCCCTTGAGCAGGGCTACCTTGACTGGCGCGCCCAGCACCTCACGCACCGCTGGAAGGTCACGGTGATACAACTGATCTTGGAGCGTTCGCGTGCCGGTGGAGATTAGAATGCGTTTGCCTGATAACAGCGCCGGTACCAGATAAGCAAAAGTCTTACCAGTGCCCGTCCCGGCTTCAGCAATCAGAATATCCTGCTGCACCAGAGCGCGGCCGATGGCAGACGCCAGTCTCTGTTGCGCATGACGCGGGGTGAAGTCCGGCAGTTTTTGCGAAAAAGTACCACCTGCGCCCAACAGTTCTGAAAAATCGAACATGTCATGGCGATCAGCCGGTTTATTCTTGGGTGATTCCCGAAGTATCAGGGTGCGAGGTCCAAGGGTGTTTTCTTGAATGCATCCACTTGCGCTTGACTCAAGACACCCTGCTGGGCATCCTCTTGTAGCACGGCATTACGCAACGTTAATGCACGATCTGTGTTGATACGTGGATCAAAATCTTCTGGATAAGCAGCAAGTGCTACCAACAATGCCACATCCTGTGGCTGCAACTGGGCAAATGGTTTCTTGAAATATACCTGACTGGCGGACGCAAAACCGCGGATCGGTTGACCCGCGTTTTTCCCAAGATTAATGTCATTAATGTATGTTTCAAGAATGTCTGTCCGGCTATAACGATATTGCAATGCCACTGCCATCAGGTTCACCGCTGGACTGGAAGCATCGTGGAAATACATGCGTACCAACTGTGCGGTCAACGGGCTGATATTCATGTTGCTGTTGTTGTAGAAATCCGGATCGGTGGCAGCCAGCAGAGTATTGGGAAGAAACTGTGTGGTTGCCTGCAAGCTCAAGCTGAGCCCATTATTGCCCGCCGCATTAGCCACACGATCGGCTGAAAAGCGCTCGTTGACCTGGCTGATTAGCCAGCCCGAATACACTACAACAGCAAGGATAACCAGGATAATGATTGCAGTTACGATCAGCACACCGTGGGATCTGCGATGCGTACCAGATTTCTGGGTGGCGTGCTCACGCCGCCGCCGGATCACCCGCTGGGTGTCATCGCTGCGTCGCTTCAGAACTTCCCTGATTGTATGCTCGCCCATGCTCGCCCCCGCCAAAGATTGTCCAACAATCCGCGGACATTCTAGCATCCGCACACGGCAGTTGCCTGCTAGGTGTTCCTAATAAGTATTAGACCCCTGATTCACGCATGGATTATAATGACCACCCCAGCCGGTCTAGGTGGGCATCCACCCAGCCTTCCTTCTTGATAACCCCAATATGCGGTACAGCGATGACCAGCAATAAAGCGCTTTCTGATTGGGTCGCGCAGGTCGCCCACCATACCCAGGCTGACAGAGTTCACTGGTGTGATGGTTCGGATGTCGAATACCAAAAACTCATCCAGGAAATGCTCGGAACGAGAATGCTTCTGGAACTCAATCAAAAAACCCACCCCCATTGCTATCTGCACCGTTCCAGCCCCCAAGATGTGGCTCGGGTAGAACATCTCACCTTTATCTGCAACCGTGACAAGAATGATGCCGGCCCCAACAATCACTGGATGAACCCGACTGAGGCGCACACTAAAATCGACGCATTGTTCGCGGGCTGCATGCGTGGCCGCACGCTGTATGTGATTCCCTACTGCATGGGACCAATTGACTCACCCTTGTCACGCTGCGGCGTGGAAATCACCGACAGCCCGTATGTGGTCGCGAATATGAAAATCATGACGCGCATGGGCACGGTGGCGCTGAAACGCATCGAGAAAGAAGGCAATTTCGTCAAAGGCTTGCATTCAACAGGCGACCTCAACCCGGAGCGTCGCTTCATCATGCACTTCCCTGAGGAACTCAGTATCAAGAGCTTTGGCTCGGGCTATGGTGGTAACGCCCTGCTGGGCAAAAAATGTCATGCCTTGCGCATTGCCAGTTGGCAGGCCAGAACCGAGGGTTGGTTGGCAGAACACATGTTAATCGTTGGAATCGAGAATCCACAAGGTGAAGTGCATTATCTGGCGGCGGCGTTTCCCTCAGCCTGCGGCAAGACCAATCTTGCCATGCTGATTCCACCCGCTTCACACAAAGGCTGGAAGGTGTGGACCGTGGGAGACGACATCTGCTGGATGCACTTGGGCAAGGATGGCCGGCTGTGGGCCATCAATCCGGAAGCGGGATATTTCGGCGTGGTGCCAGGCACCAACCCCAAGACCAACAAAAACGCCTACGACATGATCACCCACGACACCATCTTCACAAATGTAGCGGTAACTAAAGACAACCAGCCTTGGTGGGAGGGCCTCAAGGAAGGCACGCCGGTAACCGATTGGCAAGGACGTCCCTACGATAGCAAGAACGGCAAGGCCGCCCATCCCAACTCCCGTTTCACCGTTTCCGCAAAACAGAATCCCAGCTATTCGCCGATGGCTGAAGATCCCCACGGCGTGCCCATTTCAGCCATCGTCTTCGGTGGCCGCCGTGCAGAAATGACGCCGCTGGTGTACGAAGCTCGTAACTGGACCCACGGTGTGCTTATCGGCGCTGGCGCGGCCTCGGAGACCACCGCGGCCGCCACCGGCCAGGTCGGCGTCGTGCGTCGCGACCCCATGGCCATGAAGCCATTCTGTGGTTACAACTTTGCCGATTACTGGAATCACTGGCTGTCCTTCGGCGAGAAATCCTCGAAATTGCCAAAAATATTCCATGTGAATTGGTTCCGTCAGGATAAAGCCGGCAAATTTATGTGGCCGGGCTTTGGCGAAAACCTGCGCGTGTTGCGCTGGATAATTGACCGTTGCGATGGCAACGCTCAAGCTGAGGAAACACCCATCGGTTACCTGCCTACCATAGGCGCCATTGACACGCATGATCTGGAAATAAGCGCAGAAACCATGCAGACCCTACTGGCTGTTGACCGCACTAGATGGCTGAAAGAGATGCAGGCCCTCGACGAGTACTTCAAAAGTTATGGCGATCGGCTGCCGGTCAAATTACAGGATGAGTATCAGCGCGTGATGACCGCGCTCACCCAATGATAGAGTTATCGTATAACGATTGATCAGGAATGCTGTTCTGTAACCGTGTCGTTACGGATGCTGCCAAGCAACTCTGGCCGCACATAGGTACCTCGCGAGGATACATCCACTAGACTGATCCGACGCCCCGCGTTGACCTCCACGATCAGATGCTGTCTGGAAACATCACCATCCTGGCTATCCAGATGGATATCGCAATGCGATGACCGGCCCACGGTATTGCGGCCAGCCTTCAATGGGTATGTGCGGCTGGCGCCACTCGTCTTGAGCACGACGTCTTCTCCATCCTTTGCCAAGCGATAGCGGTTTGTACCGAGAAAAACCGTGATATCCGGTTTTTCTTCAAACTCCACTTCCACGGCATGACAATGGGGTAGTCGCGAATACCCTTCCAGCATGACGTCTGGTGTCAGGCGTGGCTCATTCGCAGTATTCCTCTGCGGTGAGGCGGTCAGTGAAGGATCACCCTCTGCCGCTCTCTCCCGGTGTGGGCGAAAGCTGTCCAAAGCATCGCGACGAGTATCCAGGAAACGCATATATTGCGACAGTGCCTCGTGTAGATACACCTCAGCGACACGCTCGCTGTTACCCAGGGTAAACAGTATTGAAGGCCAGTCATGGTCATCCGGAACTTTACTGATATCCAATCGCCGCCAGAGAGTGCTTAGGTGTTCGCCGGTTTCTTTCGAACTCACCACGACATCCATGACATTTTGGTGCGCTTGCAGCATCTTGCGCGCCTCACGTTGCAGCGCACGTTCATCGAGGTGCGCGAACTCCTCCAGGCGTTCTTCGGGAACTGCGAGGCGTCTGCCGAGAAACTGAGCCAATTCATCCGATGAGGCAAATACTTCGTTGGCACTGCCAATTCTGATCTTCAGCGAGCGCCCTCGCAGTGATGCCACGATGTGCTTTACAGCTGACATAAATACTGTTTTCTATCCACAATTCATTCCCAGACTTATAACCTATTGGCTGCAGCGCTGGCTATTTGGCTGCTCACACTGGTCAACAGGCAGGGTAATACCCTGTCCATAAATATCATATAACGAGACATCCTGGAAAAGTGATACGTCAATGAAACCACCCAGCAATCCCCCAGTCTGGACCAATGCCGCAATTTGCTGACCACTGCTGGTTACCTGGCTGTTAGCCTGAATAAACAAGCCTAATTGGTTGGCAATATCATTGGCAATGAGCGCTGCAGGGCCGATCACGATTGGCAAGGTCGGGGGGAGCATATATATCTGTAATGCGCCCGTCGCAACCTGTACTTGGGGATTGCTGCCACTGACGGCGATATTCAGCTCTCGACCAGGATTTCCAATCTGCCCGCCCGATACCAATATCACTTTATTCGCACTTATCGACGTACTCGAGCCTCCTGGATTCTCTATCACGCTGTTCTGACTACCAGCAATTAGGGTTATATAGTTGGCACTCAATGTCCCGCTATTGAGGATCAAATTCCCTAAACCAGCGAGTAGCAAAGTTCCAGAGCTACCGAGCATCAGGCTGCCGTTTACCGTGACATTGCCAGCAAACACAGAGTAAGGATTCGTAATGCTGGGATGGGTAATGTAATACGGAGAGCCGGGACCAGGGCCGGTGCCGATATATAGATCACCGTCATAACCGTTCATGGCAGTGTTGTTGAGTGTCAAACCACTGCCGCTGCCACCAATATTCACGGCCAAACCGTTGGTTTCCGGTAGGAGTATTAGCGTGGTATTGCCATGCACCGAACTGGCGCCGCCGTTGAAACCGATGCTGTTGGCCTGAATGACCGACGCTGATGCAATTACCAAAGTGCCGCCAAAATTAATGGCGCCCGATTTACTGTTCAGCATACCCGCAAAACGAGTGCTGCCGGATTGATAGCTCTGTGTCCCTGATGTGGTCACCGAACCCATGCTGGTGGTTGCGCTGGTCACACTAAGTGAAGCCAATGCGGTGCTGGCGCCAACATCACCACCCAATAAAACCGCACCGGATGGCGTGGTGAGTGTTAATGCACGCGCCCCATTCACGTCGCCGTTTATGCTGATATTGCCACCACCAGCAGCACTTACACCAGCATTCGAGAGCAACGCCAGACTGCCATTCAGCGTCACACCGCCATTGTCGAGGCTCACAAGATTGCCTCCCAACCGGACACTGCCGGTATAGAGCTGGTTGCCATTCGTGGTCACATTTGCAAGCGTGATCGTGCCACCATCTACCGTGAGACTCTTGAGGCTGGTGGTCTGTCCAACTGCCGGCAGGATTACGTTGCCTGTACCAGCGTTGATGACAAGAGATTGGCTGCCGACATTCAGGCCATCGATGCCAGTGGTATGCGAGAAATCCACGCTGCTGTTGGCTGTGCTGATATTCACGTTTGTGCCGACAATAAGGACATTGCCTGTCACACCTGTAGTCAGCAAAGTATTTGCGGACAAGTTTCCACCCAGCGAGAGCGTGCCACTGGTTTGTAAATTCAGAGTCCCTAGATTACTCGTGGCCTGCAGCTCAATATTTCCAGCACTGCTGTTCAATGCCAGGGATGATGTGCTACCGCTACCGGTAATATCCCGATTGAAGATGATGTTGCCGCCGCTGGTTGTTATGCTGGCTGCGACACTGCTGCCTACCGAGACCGATGATGCAAACTGCACATTGCCGCTACGGCTGCTGATGCTGCTATCAAGTACCACCGAACCTGCACCGGTTTGATCCAACCCGCCGCTCAAATTCACCGGCCCGGATACCAGGAAAGCTCCACCGTTCCGGACTGTCAGTGCGCCCAAGGTGGTGGTGAACCCCTGCAAAGTGATGCCAGATGCCGTCAAAGTGGTGCCTCCGGTCGCGCCGCTGCTCACACCGGTAAAGATGATATTTCCGCTGGTGGCAGTAACATTCACGGCGCCGCCGCTGAGCACGCCGCTGCTATTGCCGGTGACGCCAGTGCCACCTGTCAGCAACAAGGCACCCGTACCGGAACTCACGCTGCTATCGAGATTCAGGTTTCCGGCCGCACTCAGATTCACATCACCGCTACCACCAGCTGCAATGACGCCGGCGGTGGTGAGATCGCCGCCGCTGGTAGTGAGGGTAATGGCGCCGTTGCCACCACTGGAAATTGGACCATCGGACGTCAGTGCGCCGGAAGAAGCGACATTGATCGCACCATTCGTGGTGCTGATTGCACCCAAGGCAATCGCGCCTGAATTATTGATGTAGATACTACCTGCTCCGCTTACCGCTGAATCCAAGGTATCGATTACAGTATCGATTGGCGCTGACGCTGTGCCGATGCCTGCGACTGCTGTGAGATCAAGCGTGTCGGCTATGACGCTCTGGCCGCTGGCATCGGTAACCGTGCCACTGCTGTTCAGCGTCAGGTTGCCGCTGCCAAGATTGATGCCTTCCAAATCAACGCTGCCGGTGCTGATAAAGGCATTGCCGTTGGAGACCCTGATCTGCAAGCCAGTGAGATTTCCAAGAAGCGGGTGGCTGGCGGAACCGATGCTGCTCGCGCCGGAAATAGCCAGGATTGTGGCAGTTATAGTTGCACCTGCGTTGTCAGCGATGGTGCCGATGTTATTGATGGTCAATGTGGGCGCTGGGGCCGTAAAGGAATTCACGATATTAGCCGTGTCAAGCCCGCCACCACCATTGATGGAGCCTCTCACACCGGCGCTCAGATTGAACGTATCCGCCCCGCTGCCGCCGGTCAGAGTCTGGAAGTTGCTGAATGACAGTGCACCATTAAGGGTTCCAGCATTGCTTGTAGTCACATTCCAGGTATTGCTGCTGTTGGGTCCGGTCAGGCTGTTCAACAATCCACCCGTTCCGTTGGCGCCTGTCATAGTGATAATGTTATCGAACCCTCCGGCGATGCTCGCCTCCGTGCCCCGCATACCGTCCAGACTGCCCGGGCCCGTGAGCGTCACGTTGCGCGCAATGGTATAGGCACTCCAATCGAGAATGTCATTGCCGCCGCCACCATTCAACGTTCCGCTCAGAGTCGCACCATTAGCGAAAACAAAATCGTCCGCGCCGGTACCGCCGGTTAGATTGCCAATATTGCCGAAGTTGCCGCCGATGCCCGTGACTGTGCCTTGATTAACAGCAGTGATATGCCATGTGTTGCTACCATTGTTAGCTTGCAGACTATTGCCTGCGGCCGAACCGCTGCCGCTATTTATATTCCCAGACAGTGTGCCGCCGTTCAGCACAAACTGATTAGTGCTGGCGCCACCTGTCAGGTTTTCGATGCTAGTAAACTGGAAGCCATCTACATTGCCGGCGTCGGCACCGGTGATCTGCCAGTTGTTCGCCTGATTCGGACCGGTCAACATATCCGCGCTGCTGCCGCTGCCATTAAGTATGCTGATTCCGCTGAAATTACCGCCTATCATTGGTCCTGTGCCTGTCGCTAGACCGCCACTGATTGAAGTCAGTACGACATTCACCGGCCCGACGAGTCCGCTGTAATCGAGTGTGTCTGTGCCGCCCCCGCCAATCAGATTGCCACCCAGTAAACCGCCGGTCACGAACATAAAGTCGTCATTACCACTACCACCGGTCAGGTTACTGATGTCAGTGAAATTGTTACTGCCATTCGCATCAGTGAGCGTCCCGGCATTCGCGCCGCTGATGGCCCAAGCATTCATCAGATTGTTGCCCACTAGGGTGTCACCGCCACCCCCACCGTTAATCACGCCGCTGATGTGGCCGGTTCCGCTCAGCGTGAATGTGTCGTTGCCAGTTCCTCCGATCAGGTTCTGGATGTTGGCGAACCCCGTCACCAGACCGGTGACATTGCCGGTGTTGATGCCAGTGATGTTGAAGAGATCGCCACTGTTATCGCCCGTGAGCGTGTTGCTACCGGCGCCGC
>JBOIBD010000043.1:0-16094 GCA_050739415.1 Gammaproteobacteria bacterium
GCCCGACCTGGATCAATATCTGATGAAAGTCACCACCAGCGGCGGCCAGCGCACCGTCAACAAGCTGGCGATCCGCGGTATCGGCTGGGCGGCCTACTGCAAGGACACGGAAGGCAATCTGTTCGGGATGCTGCAAGCTGATGCGGAGGCTTAGTAACGATTAGTGTAACTTTGCGACCCAAGCATTATGAGCTTGGACTGATAATTTGCGTCTCTAACTAAATCAGTCACTTACGGTGCTTGCTCTTTTCGATACCGCATTTCAATGGTCAGTAAACGCATCTCAGCGCATCCTGACGTGGCACAATTTTGATACTTTAGGGAACGTATATTTCGGCTAGAAACGGGCATAGTATATTTTCAGCATTGATTGCAGTAATCTCAGACAAGTGAGGTCTAGGCCAATGATAAAACTTTCATCTAGTCAACTTCTTATTGGTCTCGCTTTCCTTTTAGGTGGATGTGCCAGCGCGAGTGGCCCTCTATTCGATTCGGATACAAAACCGCAGCCACAGAAGGCGTTGATCCTTTTTTTTCGGCCCGATTTATTTTACGCGGGAGGGGCATCACCAGATGTATATGTCGATAACGCCAAGGTAGGGTCAATTGATAATGGCGGTTACATAGTGATTAATCTAGAACCAGGGGGCCACGTAGTAACGGTTCCTCATAATTTCTGGAACTGGGATGAAGAATGTTCGCCTGTAGAACTACAAGTTACCGCATCGAAGACCTATTATGTAGAACTCGCACTTGATGTAAAAAAATCTACTTCACTTGTAGTTTTTCAAACTTATGAATCACGCTGTCAGTTGAAAGAGTTAGATGAACAGGATGCACTGCCGTTGATAAAATTGACGCGGCAGAGCAAATAATCTCGGTATGTCTAGCTCAGATTAAAATAGAACATCCAAATATATTTGGAAATAGAGTAATGATTTAGTTGCTATGGGTAATTGCAAAGCATTTCTTTGTGCGGACGAACAGATCGTCCGCCATGAACTGACGATAGAGAAGTTACAAACGACTTGGCTCGCCGGATAAATATTGATCTTGTGAGCCAATTATCATAATACTGAGTACGGCTTAGAACCGTTACAATTCAATTTCTAAAACAATGTAATGAGTATTGGTGGCTATAGGTGGGCGCGAAGCACGGCTTTGCGCGGGCAGGCAGGAAGCCTGCCCTGTGCGGATGAATTGTGCAGGAAAGCACAATTCACCGACGAACCACTGACCTCAGCATTATGAGTGCCGGAATCTAACATTGAACACCTTAATTATGCAGCTATGTGATTAGCGTCTTTGAGCATAAAATAGCCGCCCTTTTGATCGAATCCTGGTTCCGAGATGGATTACCCAAAACATTTCGATGTGATCGTGGTCGGCGGCGGTCACGCCGGCACCGAAGCGGCTCTAGCCGCGGCGCGAATGGACTGCACGACACTTTTGCTGACGCACAACGTGGAAACCCTGGGGCAGATGAGCTGCAACCCGGCCATCGGCGGCATCGGCAAGGGGCATCTGGTCAAGGAGATCGACGCTCTGGGCGGCGCTATGGCGCATGCCACGGACCGGGCCGGCATCCAGTTCCGTATCCTCAACGCCAGCAAGGGACCGGCGGTGCGCGCCACCCGAGCCCAGGCAGATCGCACGCTCTATAGAAAAGCCATCCGCAGCCTGATCGAGAACCAACCGAACCTGACGCTGTTTCAACAGGCGGTGGATGATCTGGTCGTCGAAAACGAAAGGATCACCGGCGTCGTCACTCAGATGGGCCTCAAATTCTTCGCGCCGACAGTGGTGCTGACCGTCGGCACCTTTTTGGGTGGGCGCATCCACGTTGGTCTGGAAAATCACGAAGGCGGGCGGGCCGGTGATCCACCCGCAAACCGTCTTGCCAAGCGCTTGCGGGAATTGCCGTTCCGGGTCGGGCGTCTCAAAACCGGCACGCCGCCGCGCATCGATGGCCGCAGCATCGATTATTCGCAGCTGGCAGTCCAGTCTGGCGATGAGCCCACGCCGGTGTTTTCCTTCATGGGCGCGCACGAAGAACATCCGCGCCAAGTGGTTTGCCACATCACCCATACCAATGCACGCACCCACGAGATCATCAAATCGGGACTGGACCGTTCGCCCATATACACCGGCGTTATCGAAGGCGTGGGCCCACGCTATTGCCCATCGGTGGAAGACAAGGTCATGCGCTTTGCCGACAAGGCATCCCACCAGATATTCATCGAACCGGAAGGTCTCGATACCCATGAGGTCTATCCCAACGGCATTTCCACCAGCCTGCCCTTCGACATTCAATATGCGCTGGTGCGTTCCATCCAGGGGTTCGAGAACGCACACCTCACCCGGCCGGGTTACGCCATCGAATACGATTATTTCGATCCGCGCGATCTTAAATACACGCTGGAAACCAAATATATAAGTGGTTTGTATTTCGCCGGCCAGATCAATGGCACTACCGGCTACGAGGAAGCCGCCGCCCAGGGACTGCTGGCGGGACTGAATGCCGCACTGGTGGTGAAACAACAGGAGCCGTGGTGGCCGGGACGTGAGCAGGCTTATCTGGGCGTGCTCGTGGATGACCTCATCACCCGCGGAGCACCCGAGCCTTATCGCATGTTCACCAGCCGCGCCGAACACCGCTTGATGCTGCGTGAAGACAACGCCGACCTGCGCTTGACCGAGATCGGCCACAAGCTCGGGCTGATAGATGATACGCGTTGGGCAAAGTTCTCGGAAAAGCGCGCAGCCATCGAACACGAAACCGCGCGTCTGCAAAACATCCTCGTACGACCGAACGATCTGTCCGAAAACCGTGCCGTGGAATTATTGGGCGCGCCGTTGGCAAAAGAAACCCGTGCATTGGATTTGCTGCGCCGGCCAGAAGTGAACTATCAAAAACTGGTTTCGCTGGAGTGTGTGGGTGACGCGAAGGTTGCGCCGGTAGTCGCGGAGCAGGTGGAGATCCACGTGCGTTATGCCGGTTATATCGAACGACAACAGCAAGAAGTTTTGCGAACACGCCGTCAGGAAGAAACTGCGCTGGCTTCGGATTTTGATTTCAGTACCGTGCACGGCTTATCCAATGAAGTGCGTCAGAAACTTACCGAAGTCCATCCCCAGACCTTGGGTCAGGCAGCGCGCATTCCGGGCATTACGCCGGTTGCCATTTCACTGCTGCTGGTGCATCTGAAGAAACACAACACGAAATTCCTCAAGAGTGCATAGCTTGAAATCCATTGATCGTGCTCTGGTTGGTCAACTGCACGAAAAAGCGCTGTCTGCGCCGCGGCTGCGCACCCATTACAACCTGCATCCTGCTCACGATGACCCAATCCAACGCATGTGTATGGCCATGGAGCCGGGCACCTACATCCGACCGCACCGTCATCCCGATAAATGGGAACTACTGCTGATCGTCAGCGGCGAGATGCTGGTGTTGACCTTCGACGATGCCGGTATGGTGTTGACACGCACCCTGCTTTCGGCCGGCGGATACACCTATGGTGTGGAGAATCCCGCCGGCACCTGGCACGCAGTGGTCACACTCGCGCCGGCGACGGTGGTCTTTGAATGCAAGGCCGGGCCCTATACGCCCACGCTGGAAAAAGATTTCGCGTCCTGGGCGCCGCCCGAGGGACACGTGCGTACCGCCGAGTTCGAACGCTGGTACAAAACCGCGCAGCCCGGCGATCAAGCTCCAGCATTTTCAGCGTGACGACGGCGAAGAAATCGCGCACACGCTGTCCGTGGCCGTCGCTGGAAACGGATGCGCTGTATCGCGCTTATCACGACAAAGAGTGGGGCGTGCCGGTGCACGCTGAAAAACGCTGGTACGAATTCCTGATTCTGGAAGGTGCGCAGGCGGGTTTGAGCTGGGCCACGATTCTGCACAAGCGCGAGAATTACCGGAAGGCTTTTGCAGGATTCGATCCAAAGAAAGTGGCGCGTTTTACTGCACGTGACGTAGCGCGGCTGTTGAAGGATGCTGGCATCGTGCGCAACCGTCTGAAGATCAAAGCCGCCATCACCAACGCCAAGGCGTTTCTCGCGATACAAAAGGAGTTCGGCAGCTTCGATAAATACATTTGGCACTTCGTTGGCGGTAAACCCCTGCGCAATCGTCGCCGCGGTCTGAAACAAGTACCGGCACACACGGCGGTTTCCGATGCCATGAGCAAGGATTTGAAGAAGCGCGGTTTCAAATTTGTGGGCAGCACCATCTGTTATGCCTTCATGCAAGCGACGGGCCTGGTGGATGACCACCTTGCAAGCTGCTTCCGTCACAGCACACGACACTGAACATGAATCACACACAGCGCGTTGTATAATTCTGTGCCGCTGCATCCTGCATAACAATACGCGCCGTTATGACTCCGACCCTGATGGTTCTCATTATCTTGTTCGGCGGAATCGCGGGCGGCGCCCTCGGTTCCATCACCGGTCTGGGCGGCGGTATGGTGATCGTGCCGTTGCTGACGCTCGTATTTCACTTGCCCATTCCTGAAGCGGTGGGTGTGAGCCTGTTCGGCGTGATTGCCACTTCCACCGGGGCTGCACCGCGTTTCGTGGGCACCGGTTTCAACAACGTGCGCGCTGGCCTGTTCCTGCAAGTGGCCGCATCTTCCGGTGCCCTGGTGGGGGCGTATTCTGCGCATTTTCTCCCACCCAAGCTACTGTTCATCATCTTCGGTCTGGTACTGCTGTACTCGGGGATTGCTTCTTTCATGCCGTCCCACAGCGACGTGGTGGGCGCGCCGCGCAGTTCCGCGCTGGCTTTGCGTCTGCGGCTCAACAGCAAATATGAGCAGGGCGACAGCTGGATCAATTACAACGTCACGCGCGTGATTCCGGGATTTCTGGTGATGATCGGTGCGGGGTTTCTTTCGGCGTTGCTGGGTATCGGCTCTGGCGCCTTCAAGGTACTGGCCATGGATCGGCTCATGAAGATGCCGTTTCGCGTGTCCACCGCCACCTCCAACTTCATGATTGGCATGACCGCGGCCACCAGCGCCGGTTTCTATCTGTCGCATGGCGACACTTCGCCGCTGATGGCGGGCACCGTGGTGCTTGGCGTGTTGGTAGGCGCATACATCGGTTCGCACTGGCTTGCCAGTCTCAAAATTGTGACGTTGCGGCGCGTGTTCACCGTGGTATTGATACTTGTGGCTTTGCAGATGCTAGCCAAAGGCTTTGGGCTGAGTATATGAATACGCTCGCGCATCAACGCCAACTTCTGGCCAGGTGGATACTGCGCATCAGCATTAGCCTGAGTCTGCTATTCATCGTCACTGGTCTGGTAATTTTCTTCCTCCACGGCGCGTCGCGAGTGCCGGCGGCGCCAAGCGGTCGCTTGAGCTCGATCCTGGAAACCGTGATGCACAGCGGCATCGGACTACATGCCAGCGCTTTCCTGGTGGCCGGTATCGTAGTGCTGCTGCTCACACCCATCGCGCGGCTGCTGAGCGGCGTAGTTGCGAGTGCGCGTGCACGGGATTGGCTGTATGTGGCAATCGGACTGATCGTGCTGGTGTTAGTGCTGGTGGGCTTGTATGCTGGCCAGGTGACAGCGTAAGAATGCCGTTGTCGCGCCGGGTTGCAGAGCTATTCAACTGATCGGTTTTGGCTGGTTGCCATCATCAGTCTGCCGGTGTTGGCGGCTTTTTATGAGCACGCCGGCGTAATAGCAGATGTAGTAGCCCGCCAGGATGAAGTAGATGCCGAGGGTCAGTGGGCTACGCTGGTAGGCGGCGAAAGGACTGGTAGGCATCTGGGTGGTTTGTGCCGCCTGCTGCATGGCGCCGTGGAGCATGGGATAGACGACGATTAATCGGTAGATGAGCCGGCCGATGAGCAGCGCGGTAATCGCCATGCCAATGTAGGTGTGCGGCCGATAGAATCGGCCTTGGGGCGTAGTCTCGAATTTAGTGTGGGCGGTGGCGTAAAAAGCCAGACCGATGCCGATGACCGCGCCAACGGCCGCGGCCGCAAAACTCATGACACTGCGGAAAGGCGAGGCCAGCAGCACTACGCAGACGATCGTCAACGCCACGATACGGAAAATCATGCGTTTTGGGCGCAACGGTTGACGGCCGAAATTGCGGCGGAATCGTCGATACAGAAAGAACAACACCAAGGCCGCGATCAGGATGGTGTAGCCGATATTGGAGACGGATGGATGCATGTTGATCCTCGTTAAGTGCGGCGCACTCTAACATGTGCCGCTGTCTTCAGGAATCGTCCTTGACGATAAGCAATTGTGTGCCTTCCGGCGCGGTCAGCAGCAGTTCGTTGCTTTTCGTATGCTGTACAACAATGCCGCGTTGCTCGAGTTGTCGTGCCGTATCCTCGGGCCGTGCGTGCAGGAATACCAGTTGCGGCTGAGCCCGTTCGTTTGTATCCCACAACCCCAGATTCAATCCACCGGTGGCGAGCCGGACAACATGTTTCTGAGTATCGGCGGGCTCTGTGCTGATCAGACCCAGTTGTTCCCAGAAGCAGCGGCTGGTTTGCAGTTCGCTTGCAGGTAAACGGTATTCCTCGAAATAACCGCACAGGGAGTCGCTGACCTGGGCAGTCACCGGTGAAAACGTGCGGGCTTCCACCAGCGTGATCATTTGATGATCTGGCGCATAAAAGCCCGCAGCATTGAACTGATCCTCGCCGAGTTTACGGAATTCGAACTGGACGCCCAGCGCTTCAAATTCAGGCAATTGTCGCCGCAGATCGGGCTGCACAAAAGCCAGAGCAGGTGAAGGCAGAGTATCTTGGTGCAGACCCAGGCACACGCGCCCGTCTGTGAGTACGGCATACGGATGTGTCCAGACATCATTCGCCGATGCCTGTTTGAAACCCAAACGGGTGTAGAAATCGATCGACGCCAGGATGTCCGGAGTCGCGATACTGATTTCCAGAAAATCGCCCAACATGACAATGATGCTTATCGAGACAGATGCGGCATGACCAGATCCGCGAGTGCGCGTATATGATCGGGCCGATTATTTAATGCCGGGATGTAGCGCAGAGTTTCGCCGCCCGCGCGCCGGAAACTCTCGGCATAGCGCAAGGCGATTTCCTCCAGGGTTTCCAGACAATCCGCGGCAAAGCCGGGGCAGACCACGTCCACTGTTTTCACACCGTGTACAGCCAGTTCCCGCAGAGTTTCTTCTGTGTAAGGCATAAGCCATTCGGCTTTGCCGAAGCGCGACTGGAACGTCAGTTGCCAGTCGTCGTTTGGCAATTGCAGAACGTTTGCCAATAAGCGTGCCGTACCTCGGCACTGGTCGTAGTAAGGATCACCCTTGAGCACCACTTTTTTGGGGATGCCATGGAACGAGATCAACAGCTTCTGTCCGCGACCATGCTTTTGCCAGCATTCGCGTACCTGCGTGGCGAGTGCGGCCATGTAGGCAGGATGATCGGCATAACCCTGAATGCATGTCAGTGTCGGTGTGCCCAACTGCTTAAGCCTGGTTACGGTGGAGCCCACGGTAGCGCGTGCGTATTGGGGGTACAGCGGCAGCGCCACGATGTGAGTGACGCCCGCGGCCGAGAGTTCCAGCAGCGCTTCAGGTAACGATGGATTGCCGTAACGCATACCGAGCGCCAATGGGATTTGAATGGCGAGACGATTTTCGAGTTCCCGGGTGAGCGCTGCAGCGATGGCTTGACTGTGAATCAACAGCGGCGAACCCTCGAGTGTCCAGATACGGGCGTAGGCTTCGGCAGAACGCTTCGGTCGAAACGGCAGCACCAATCCGTGCAACAGCGGCCACCATATCAATGGCGGCAGATCTATCACGCACGGATCGGACAGGAATTCGGCGAGATAACGCCGCAAGGCCGCCGGTGTGGGCGCATCCGGTGTACCCAGATTGGTGACAAGCACACCCGCTCGCGGAGTTGCACCACGGACTGTGTTTGATTCACCGGATCGCTGTGTCATTAATTTCAATTAGCGTGAGTGGAAACACAGTTATTATGGCATGAGTGGATAGGGGGGACTTTTCACGAAATCCCGGCGTATAGTTGGAGTATATTCACCTGCATGGCAGGAAGCCTTTGAAAAGCAGACACACTTGGAATGGATAATTAGACCGTAAAAATCAAAGGAGTCAGTCATGTCAATGGTAAAAGATTTCAGGGCGTTCGTGATGCGCGGCAACGTGGTGGATATGGCCGTGGGCATCATCATCGGTGCAGCCTTCGGTACTATCGTCAAATCGCTGGTGGATGACGTGATCATGCCGCCCATCGGATTGGCGCTCGGTAACGTGGACTTTTCCAATCTGTTCGTGGTGCTCAAGGACGGCGCCAAGGCGGCGCCACCCTATGCCACCATTGCCCAGGCCCACGCGGCCGGCGCAGTGACCCTGAATTATGGCCTGTTCATCAACACCATCATCAGCTTCATCATCATCGCCATCGCGGTGTTTATTCTGATCCGCTTCATGGCAAAACTGGAAACGACGGTAAAGAAACCCGCAGTGGCAGCACCCACCACCAAGGAATGTCCGCAGTGCTGTTCAACTATCAATATCAACGCGAAGCGCTGCCCGAATTGCACGTCGAATATCTGATTGAAAGTAGAAACCGGAAATCAAATGTTGTAAAAGCGCGGAAAAATATTCATATGTCTGCGCGTAATGAAGTTATGTCGAGTTCAATAGTATTGAGGTAGATTCTAGAACGTATAGCCGAGCGCAACGGTCGCGGACAGAGAATGGGACGTGTCCACAATGGGACTGTGCTGGATGGTGGTGTCGAACCGGGTGTAGCGCAGCTGACTGAAGAAACGCCAACGCGGTGTGAGCGGAATGAACAGCCCTAGTCCCACATACGGATTGGTCGCGGCACCAGGCGCATAAGCGGGACGGGTGGGTAAGGCTTCCGCCGGACTGACACCGTAATAGTAGTTGGTCAGAGACGCGCTCTCCCAGATGATGCCGAGGCCCGGCGAAAGCGTCCAACTACGAAGGTGGATCGGGTAACTGTATCCGAGGCTTGCTTCCGTGCCCTTATTGCGATTCAGTAGATCATGAAACAGCCCCAGGTTCAGACGTCCGCCCCGGCCAAACACACTCAGGACCGCGCCGCCATCGAGGGATATCTGCCGCGTCGCCAACCCTGCAAGCTGCGGGGAATCGCTGGCTTTCAATCGCAGATAACGCGGGCGCACCATCAGTGATAGCGAGTACCCGGAATCTTTGGCAACCACATATCCGGCGGTGATGCCGGCGAGGAAGAACCGCCCATTCCGGTAGCTGAAAAAGGGAAACGGCGTGAGCTGGTGGTTATAGCCGACGTAGCCTGGATTGGTGTCGTTCACGCCAAAGCCGAGTGTGAAACCATTCCTCGGAATGGGGCTGCCGTTTTCCTCGTCTGCCCGTGCGGGAGAGCCGAGCAGCAAGAGACTGATCAAAGCCAGCAAGCTGATGAACAAGCGACGCTGGAAAACTGCCAAAGACATCGGCTTGATTTTTTCCGAGGCCGTGCTTCGATCAGCGTTCGAGTATCGCGGTCACGCCCATGCCGCCACCGGTGCAGATGGAAATGAGGCCGCGTCCGGAACCTTTCTGCGCCAGCAACTTGGCAAGACCGGCGACGATGCGTCCGCCGGTGGCGCCGAATGGATGACCGAGCGCCACGCTGCCGCCTTTGACGTTGAGTTTGTTGCGATCTATGGAACCGAGCGGTTCCTTTCTGCCCAAGCGTACGCGACAGTATTCCGCAGATTCCCAAGCTTTGAGTGTACACAGCACCTGCGCCGCAAACGCTTCGTGGATCTCGTAGAAATCGAAATCCTGCAATTTGAGTCCTGCTGCATCCAGCATTCTCGGCACCGCGTAGGTGGGCGCCATCAGCAATCCCTCACGGTAGTCGCTGGTCATACCGGCAAAATCCACGGCGGCTACCGCGTAGTGGGTGAGATACGCCTGCACCGGAAAACCATGCGCTTTCGCCCAATCCTCACTCGATAGCAGCACTGCCGATGCGCCGTCTGTGAGCGGCGTGGAATTGCCGGCGGTGAGCGTGCCCGTACCGGTCTTGTCGAAGGCAGGTTTCAGTTTCGCGAGTTTTTCCAGCGTGGTATCCGGGCGCACGTTGTTGTCGTGATCAATCCCATTAAAAGGCGAGACCAGGTCGCTGTAAAAGCCTTCCTTCCAGGCGGCGGCGGCCTTCATGTGGCTGGAGTAAGCCAATTCATCCTGCTCCTTCCGGGTGAGCTTCCATTCCTTGGCCATGAGTTCGCAGTGCTGGCCCATGCTTAAATGGGTGCGCACTTCGGTGACAGCAGGAAAGTGCGGTTTCAAATCGCTGAACCGCCAGCGGGCCATGATCTTGAGACGCTGACCTAACGTGCGGGCGCGGTTCAAATCCAACAGAATCTGCTGATAATGCCGTCCGAATACGATGGGCACGTCGCTGGCCGAATCCACACCGGCAGCGATGGCACAATCGAGTTCGCCTACGGCGATGCGTGTACCGAGTTCGACGGCGGTGGACAGGGAGGTACCGCAGGCTCTATCCAGATTGTGACCCGGCGTGTGCGGATGCAGCCCGCTGCTCAACACCGCTTCGCGGGTCATGCTCCAGTCGCGCGCATGTTTCATCACCGCACCGGCAGCGACGTCACCGAGGGTTTCGCCCTTGAGGTTATATTTGTTTACCAACGCTGTGAGCGCAGCGGCGAGCATTTCGGAATTACCAAGTCGCATGTAATTGGTGTTCACGCGGCAGAAGGGGATACGTAGGCCGCCGAGAATGGCGATACGGCGCGGAGATTGGACCATGACACACTCCTTGAGAAGTACGGACGCAGCGTCAATGCTGCTGCGGGATTTGCGGGATGAACTATGATGCCACAAGCGCGGTGCACGGAGTTAATCGTCGGTTATCATGCCGCGCTCCATTTTGCGTGAACCGTGTGACCATGGAATCCGAGCCGCAGATCGCAGATACGTCTCTGTCGCGCTTCAAAAAGCGTTGGCCGGTGATGCGCACTGAGGCCTTCGCCATCCTCGCCATCGGCGGGCCGCTCGTCATCCATAATCTCGCCCTGGTGGGCATGGCACTCACTGACACCATCATGTCGGGTTTGCTGGGCGCGAATACGCTGGCGGCGGTGGCGGTCGGTTCCAATGTCTGGGCGCCGGTGTTCTTGTTTGCGCTCGGCGTGCTCATGGCGCAATCGCCCACCACCGCGCACCTGTACGGCGCGGGTAGGACACGTGAAATCGGTCATTACGTGCGGCAGATGGCCTGGTTGTCGCAGGTGTTAGGTTGGGGTGGATTCTTCTTGTTGCGGCATCTGGCGCCGTTCATGCGCGCCATCCATATAGAACCGACGATCGTTCCGAACGCCACGGCCTATCTCGACGCGCTCGCCTGGGGTTTGCCGGGTGTGTGTCTGTATCAGTCGCTGCGTTTCACCAGCGAGGGCATCGGCCGCACGCGGCCGATGCTGGTGATTGCGCTCGGCGCATTGCTGATCAATGCTGTGCTCGATTACCTGCTTATGTACGGCAGATTGGGTTTACCGGCGCTGGGCGCTACCGGATGCGGTTATGCCACAGCCATCAGCCAATGGCTGATGTTCTTTGCACTCCTGATTTATGTGCGCCGTCGCGCGTTGTACCGTCCACTGGAGATTTTCGCGCGCTTTGAATGGCCCCAATGGACAGCGCAGCGGGAATTGATCTGGCTGGGTGTGCCCATTGGCATCGCGATATTCATGGAATCAAGCCTGTTCGCAGGCGTGGGTTTGATGATGGGCACGCTTGGAACCGACATCGTAGCCGCGCACCAGATCGCGCTCAATTATGCGTCCTTCGTGTTCATGGTGCCGATGAGTATCGCGCTCGCCATTTCAGTTCGCGTGGGGCAGGCGCTTGGTCGTGGCGATGCACTTGGTGCGCGGCTTGCGGGTGTTACCGGCATCGGCCTGTGTCTGTGCTTTGAAATCGCGTCAGCGCTCAGCATGTTGCTGTTTCCACACTTCATCGTGGGCGTCTATACCCGCGATGCCAATGTGGCGCGCATCGCCGTGGGACTTTTATATATAGGTGCGATTTTCCAATTATCCGACGGCTTGCAAACCAGTGCCGCTGGCGCGCTACGCGGATACAAGGACACGCGTGTACCTATGCTCATTACCATCATCGCCTACTGGCTGGTGGGCTTTCCGCTAGCGTGGCTGTTTGGTATCCCGTTGCATCTGGGTCCACAGATGATCTGGGCAGGATTCATTGCCGGCCTCACGGTCGCGGCGGTATTATTGCTGTACCGCTTTGTGCGCTTGAGCCGTCGCGCACTGACTTTGTAGGTTGGTGGTGAGTATCGCGAACCCCAACGAAATCGACTTGTAAATTGTTAGGTTTCGGCTTTCAGCCCGAACCAACCTACATGAACTCTCATGAGGCAAGCCATGCGTACAACACCCGCTTACGCCGTGAAAAATGCCAAGGCGCGTTTTGAAGCTTTCAGCATCGAACGCCGCGAACCGCGCGATCACGATGTCCTGATTGATATTCGCTACTGTGGCATCTGCCATTCTGACGTGCACGCCGCGCGTGACGAATGGGGCCACTCCGCGTTTCCCATGGTGCCAGGGCACGAGATCGTCGGCACCGTAAGCCGTGTGGGGCCGGGGTAAGCAAATGGAAAGTAGGTGACACGGTCGGTGTCGGCTGCTTTGTAGATTCGTGTCGTCATTGCGGTGCCTGTCGCGCAGGCGAGGAACAATTCTGCGAGCCGGGCGCAAGCTTCACCTATAACGGCCATGAACAGGATGGCAAGACGCCGACTTACGGCGGCTACTCCAAGCGCATCGTAGTGGATGAGAACTATGTCATGCGAATACCGGATGGAATGGATCTACCGCGCACCGCACCGCTTTTGTGTGCCGGTATCACCACCTACTCGCCGCTCAAACGTTACGGTGTCGGATCGGGCACCCGCGTCGCAGTACTCGGCCTAGGTGGCCTCGGCCACGTGGGCCTCAGAATCGCGCGTGCCATGGGTGCTGAAGTCACGGTGTTGAGCCATTCACAGTCCAAACGTGCGGATGCGGAGAAGCTCGGCGCGGATGATTTTGTCGCGACCTCTGATGCAGAAGCGATGCGCAAGAATGCCAAGCGCTTTGATTTCATTCTGGATACGGTGTCTGCACGCCATGACTACAACACGTATCTGGGGCTGTTGCGCCTAGGTGGCGCCATGGTGCTGGTGGGTTTGCCGGAGGCTACACCGCTTTCAGCTGGGCCACTCATCATGGGCCGGCGGCAACTGGCTGGTTCGCTCATCGGCGGCATCCGCGAAACCCAGGAGATGCTGGATTTTTGCGCCGCACATGGCGTGCTCGCGGACATCGAGCTGATTGCGATCCAGTCGCTCGATAAAGCCTACGACCGGGTGGTCAAAAGTGATGTGCGCTACCGCTTCGTGATTGACATGGAAAGTCTCAAGGACGCGTAGTTGCCGTACAGAAGCCGCATGTTCGCTTGTGACATCATTGCCGTTTCGAATGTGAAAGGTTTTTGATCAAACGGATAGCGTTAATTTGCAGTCCAGACCAGAGCTGAAACTTCTCCAGTTCTCCTTTTCCATAACCATACTTTTCGTAAAAGCGGCGGGCATTCAGGGATGAATGTACTGTGATTTCACGCAAGCCCTGATGCGTAGCCATAGTCTCAAGAGCGCGAAGCAATTCGGCACCAATACCATGACCGGCATGACCAGGATGAACAAAAAGGCTCGCGATTTCTTGTTTCGCAATGTCGAGAGCTCCAAAACCGCAGATATTTTCGCCTTCCACAGCCAACAGAAATAATCTGCCTTCATGCATCTGCCGTGCGTAGCGTTCCGCATCCGGGTTCGAACTCCAGGAATGGATTTCCTCGGCTGTATATGAGGATGCACACAGCATTCTTATGGATGCCATGTGGATTGCATGGATCGCTGCAGCGTCGGATCTAACGGCTTCGCGGATAATTAGCTCATGCATGTAAAACCCAAGGCTTATGTCCGCTTTCGACCCCAACCGACTGCTCCTGGCCGCTTAGCAATAGTCGCCAGCAATCGTCGGTCGAAACTCGCCGTGCGGCCGGAAGCGAGAGCTCGGCTATTTGAGTGCCTGGTCGTTAGTTGCTCAATGGAGGACAGTTGACGTGGGTCTATGGTGACCTCCTCACTCCAGGAACAGCATCTTCTTCCATATGTGTTTACCGGCAAGGCTATGTGCGATTGTACCGCCTACGTGAAGCACCAAGTATGCGGGGACAAGTACGTCACCAATCTCGTGCCAGTGCTTGATCACCCGTGGCCAACCGGTCAGCTTGACGCCCGGTGTAATCGTGATCGCATTGGTTAGTCCGCTCACAGCCAGCCATAAGAACACGAGCAACCCGAGCGCCTCCACCAGCCCAGACAGGCCGGCATGGGTCGGGCGATCGGGGATGCGAAGCCGCAGCAGTGAGCGCACATCTTCGATGACCAACTTGAAACGGCCTCTGGTCCAAGGGACCCAGTTAGCAAAGCGAGCATTTGTCGGGCCGATCACACCCCACAATATCCGCGCGAACAGAAAACCAGTGAAGGTGATGCCAACCCATCTGTGCTGGATATACCAAGAATGATCGGGATGATCGTAGTCGCCCGCGCCAGCGCCGATCCATCCTGAGCCGATCAGCCATGCCCAGACTCCGAACACGGCTAAGCCAAGATGTAAAAACCGCGTCACGCGATCGAGCGGTTTTGGCGAGGTCGTATCAGTAACCACTACGTTCTTCATGACCGTACTCCTGTGTACGCTGATGGAAGGAGTCGCACGCGTGGTGCGGCGCTGCCAGGTAGATTACAAGCAAGTCGCGATGTAGCAATGATTTAGATCAAATGCACTCGTAGTGATGAGTTAGACAGCCGGTTGAATGGGGGCGCGTCCGGAAGCGGGTGGAAAGTGACTTTTTACCCGGGAGCCACGTTCAGTGACCGTTGATCGATGGATGGCCGCTGTTCGGTCCTTTATAGGACCCTCATGATGTAAGAACGCTGAACCAGTATTAAAATTGAACGAATTTAGCAGGTCATAGAAGAGGCGAGCACACATGAATATCTCCGGAAAGCCTCTGACAATCTCCCGGGTAGCGAGTGCCGCCAAGGTGAACATTGAAACCGTACGCTATTACCAACGACGTGGCCTGATACGGGAACCACCCAAACCACGACAGGGATTTCGAGTCTATTCGTTTGAGACTGTGGACCGTCTTTGCTTCATCAAACGTGCACAGGAGCTTGGCTTTACGCTGAACGATATTAAGAACCTACTTTCCTTGGGAGATGGTCACTGCCGCCAGACCCGGGCCCTGGCGGAAAAGAAGCTGTCCCTGATCCAGGGGCGTATCCGGGACCTCAAAGCCATGCAACGCATACTCGGCAAGCTCGTGCAAGCCTGCGACCAACATGGCGATACACCAGGCTGTCCTCTCATTGAGACCCTAAGCCACTCCTGAGGCCTTGACTCTGTACCAAGGTACAGAGCCTATGCTTATAGCGTTGTGTACACACGGTCGCCCCGTCACCCAGGAGCCATCGGGATGAAACCCAAAACTGTCACTGGGACCACAAGCCTTTCGATTGTGCTCAGCGGCATCGCCTCTGCGTTGGGGTTGTGTTGCTTTGCCCCCTGGGTGGTACCACTGATGGGTGTTTCAGGCGCCATCCTGTTTGCGCGCCTCGGGGCTTATCGTCCCTATTTTATAGGTATAGCAGCTCTACTGATGGGGGTTGCACTGTGGGCCGCATACCGGTCGCGCAAGGCCTGCACAATTGACGGCGACAAGCGTCGCTATCTCACTTGGCTGAATGTGCTGCTTGTGATTGGCGTGCTTGTTTTGATGATCGCTGTCTTCGCCGACCAGATTGAAGCGGTGCTTGTAAGCTCCCGCCTTTCGTGAAAGGAGATTAATCCCATGGCCTTTCGTCTCGTTCTCCCGTTAGTTTTTTTGTCCATCATGCTGACTGTTACCGCCTACGCAGGCGTTAACGCCATCCCATCCCAGGGTGGAACACGGAACGCGAGC
>JBOIBD010000044.1:0-15937 GCA_050739415.1 Gammaproteobacteria bacterium
CATCACCTCGCCGTCCGGAAAGATCGCGGGTGCCGCGCAGGCGCGCCGTCACGGCGCGGTGCTGCACCACGTCACCATGGCGTACGACATCGATGCCGCGAAAATGCTGCGGGTGCTGAGAATCGGCCGCGAGAAACTTTCGGACAAGGGCATCGCCAGTGCGGCAAAACGTGTGGATCCGTTGCGCAGCCAGACGGGTATGTCACGTGCTGCGGTGATCGAGCACATGATTCAGACTTTCCACGCGTTACACGGGCTGACCGAAGAGCGATTGAAAGATAGCGAGCTCGAAGAGGCACGTGCGTTGGCCGTGAGCAAATTCGAAGCCCCGGAATGGACCGGTATCGTGCCGTAGCCTGCGCTGGGCAACGCGGCGTCACGTTCAGCCGTTGCCCGAACCGGCACTTTTAGCCATCAGCTTTTCCAATGCCGCGTTTCGCTGATCCGTAGGTAACTGCGCAAGCTGTTTTACGGCTTGATAGAACGACGGCAGATCGCCGTTATTTTCCAAGAGGAGTGCGCGGAAGGCCGGTGTCCAGCGAGTGTAGGTGCTGATGACCAAGAGACTCGCGTTATTGATCGGGCCTTTGAAAAAACTGTCGTAGCCCGTGTCGTTGCCAAGTTGCGGCCGCAGCGATGCATAGTTGCTACGCAAGCTATCGAAAATTTCCTGCTTATGCTTCCGCATTACCTTTTCCGGCAGGCCTGACGAATACAACTGCTGTAATTGAGTGCGGGTTGTGTCTACCAACGATACGATCATGTGCCAGTGCTGCTGCCGGGATTCATACTCGGCGAGTTGCGCTTCACGTCCGCTGGCTTGCAACCAGCGACGCACGCCCATGTCCGCCACAGTCACTGCCCAGGATTCGTTGAAATCCGCGTCGCCTTTCACATAAAGCTTCTGATGCGCGAGTTCGTGAAAGATGTAGTTGGCGAGCGTGGCATCGTTCCAGTCGAGCATGCTGGACAGCAGCGGATCGTCGAACCAGCCGAGCGTGGAAAATGCCGGCACCCCAGAGACATACACATCATCGCCCTGCTGGCGCAGGTTATCGGCGAAGGACTGAGCAGATTGCTGGTGAAAATATCCGCGGTAGGGCACACAGCCGGCAAACAGGAAACACCAGGTAATTGGTGTCAGTGAAAATGGTTTGGTGGCGAATACGTTCCAGCTCACGTAAGGACGATCCAACGCCACGTACGTTGTGTAGCTGCCGTTTTGCGGGAGATCAAGCTGCTCGCTGGCAAAGCGGCGGATCTGTTCCGCTAGCTCCAGTTTTTCACGCAGGACTGCTGACGTCTTGGGATCGGCGACGATTTGGCTGATGGGCCGACGCTCGGATAGCAGACCCAGCTCACCGTGGATCGCCTGACCGTAATACCCGAGCGTACTACATGCGCTCAGTAGTGCGACAAACAGGACAGCAAGGATTCGCAACAGGTTCCGCATCAGCAGCCAGCATAGCAAATGGCCTCCCTGATACTATTGTCACCATGCAAACCTATCTTGTGGGCGGCGCGGTCCGCGATGAACTCCTGGGCCTGCCGGTGAAAGAACGCGATTGGGTAGTGGTAGGCGCAACGCCCGCCGAGCTGGCCGCGCGCGGCTTCAAACCCGTCGGCAAGGATTTCCCGGTGTTCTTGCATCCCGAGAGCCACGAGGAATACGCCCTGGCGCGCACTGAACGCAAAACCGGTCCCGGTTACCACGGCTTCGAGTTTTACAGCGCGCCGGATGTAACACTCGAAGACGACCTGCAACGTCGCGACCTGACGATCAATGCCATGGCACAGGACGCGACCGGCAAGTTGATTGACCCCTATGGCGGCAAACGTGATCTGGACGCACGCCTGCTGCGGCATGTGTCGCCTGCGTTCTCAGAAGATCCGGTGCGGTTGCTGAGGGTGGCGCGGTTTGCTGCGCGTTTCTCGGCTTTGGGTTTCAGACTCGCGCCGGAAACGCTCGCGTTCATGCATGAAATGGCGACGAATGGCGAGGTGGACGCGCTGATCGCGGAGCGGGTATGGCAGGAAACCGCGAAGGCGCTGGCCACGGAAAGGCCATCGGTTTTCTTCAACGTGTTGCGCGAATGCGGCGCACTTAAATGCATATATCCGGAGATTGACCGATTATTCGGCGTGCCGCAACCGGAAAAGCATCATCCGGAAATTGACACGGGTTTGCACGTGCTGATGGTGCTCGACCAGGCGGCGCGACTGAGCGGTGACATAGCGGTGCGCTTCGCTGCGTTGGTGCATGATCTGGGCAAGGGCAGCACGCCCGCCGATGTACTGCCGCATCATTACGGCCATGAAGAACGCAGTGTGAAACTCGTGGAAGCGCTGTGCGAACGACTGCGCGTGCCGAAGGAGTGCCGCGAACTCGCGCTGCTGGTCGCGCAGTATCACGGTCTGGTGCACCGAGCCCGGGAATTGCGCAGTGAAACCGTACTGAAGCTGCTAAAAAACACCGATGCCTTCCGCCGCCCGGAACGTTTCGCGCAATTTTTGCTGGCCTGCGAAGCCGATGCCCGCGGTCGCAAAAATCATGAGGACGCGCCCTATCCGCAAGCGGAATATTTGCAAAAGGCGCTGACCGCTGCGAATGCCGTAAAGGCGCCCATCGCAGCAACCGGTATGGAAATCGGGGAGCAATTGCATGTGGCCCGACTCGAAGCCATCCGCGTGGCGCTCGGCCGGGAATAAAGCCAGTCCCAAAACTAGCGCCGTCACCGACTTTTGATGCGCTCTTCCGGCCCCGCTTCGTCTTGAGACGGTCTTTACAGCGTATGACTCAGATCGCGTAAACCGAACCCGCGCAATGACAAATCCAGACCTTTGAGGAATGCCATAGCCTGGAAACGTTCACCCATTTCTTCGGGCAGGCTCAATAGTTTCACCTCGCGAGCGCTTCGCCAATCCGTGGCCTGCTCGGCCAATCCCAACGCCAGCAGGAATTGCGCTTGGGTGGTGTAACCGGCAAACTCCAGGCCGGCAGCGGTGCCGGCTTGCGCTACTGCGGTGAAATCCACATGCGCGGTGATGTCTTGCAAGCCGGGATAGAGAAATGAATCGTCGTGGGCGCGCTGTCGGTAATGGCACATTAGCGTGCCCATGTAACGATCCGGATGGTAATAAGCCGCGCGCGTATAGCCATAGTCCGTGAACAGCAACGCACCGCGTGCGAGCGAATCTGCCAAACTGTATAGAAATGCCGGCAACCGCAGGCAGATCTCTGAACGGTACTCTTCCACCAGACGTTCCAGCAGCATGTCTTCCAGCGCCTCGAGAGCTACCTGCAAATCTGCGAGCGCCGGCCGTAGACGCCAATCAAAACCGTCGTCTTTGACCGCCACGCAGAATTCGTCGAATCCTTGTGCCGTGCGTTGAAACCGGCTCACGGGCAATGCGTCCAGCACTTCGTTGCCCACGATCACGCCGGAGAAAGTTTCCGGCAAGTGTTCCAGCCACTGTACTTTTCCCAGCAGTGCGGGCGCGTACTCCGCAAGCGTTCGCTGCTGACGTTCGCGCAGTTCCGCACTCACTTCGAGAATCAGGTAACGGCGCGGGAGCGCATCGAGTCGTTGCAGTTCGGTCAGCATGTCCGCCGCCATCCGGCCGGAGCCGGCGCCCAGCTCCAGGATGTCGCCTTCGCCTAAAGCCGCGAGCACTTCGGCGCATTGGAGTGCGAGGCAATGCGCGAACAGTGGCGAGAGTTCCGGGGCGGTGATGAAATCACCGCCTGCGCCGAACTTGCGTGCGCCGGCGCTGTAATAGCCGAGGCCGGGCGCGTACAGCGCCAGCTCCATGTAGCGTTCGAACCCAATCTCACCACCCTGCGCCACAATCTCAGCACGGATCCGCGCACGCAAACGCTCACTGTGGGCCAGGGCCTCCGGCGAAGGCCTGGGCAGATCCTGCATGGATAGTCTGATGGGTAACACGGGTTTCTGGTTTAATGACAATTGGCTGAACGATTCGAGGTGCAATGATGAAAAATGATACCCGAAACCTGGACGGCAAAACCGCGCTCGTCACCGGTGCCGCACGTCGCATCGGCGCGGTAGTCGCACGGCGGTTGCACGCGGAAGGTATGAACCTGGTGGTGCATTACCGCAGCTCGGAAAAAGATGCTCAGGCACTATGCCAATCGCTGAATGAAATCCGTCGGGATTCTGCGGTGCCTGCCCAAGCGGACCTGTCGGATTTAGACGGCTTTGCTTCGCTCGTCAAAACCAGTTTGCAATGGGGCTCGTTGGACTTGCTGGTGAACAACGCCTCAACGTTTTATCCGACACCGATTGGCAAAGTCAGCGAGTCGGATTGGGATGCGCTCATGACCGGCAATCTCAAGGCGCCGTTCTTCCTGGCCCAGACCGCGGCACCACACCTGAAAAAAAGTCACGGCGTCATCATCAACATGCTGGACATCCATGCGCGCCGTCCCTTACGCGAACACACGGTCTATTGTGCGTCTAAGGCGGGACTCGAGATGGTGACGCTGGCGCTGGCGCGTGAACTGGGACCGGAGGTGCGCGTAAACGGCGTGGCACCGGGCCCGATCCTGTGGCCCGCGCAAGGACTCGATGAAAAAGCCAAGCAGGCCATCCTGGATAACACCGCGCTTAAACGCGCCGGCTCGCCGGATGATATCGCCGGTGCCATCATTTATTTGGTGCGCGATGCGGGGTATGTAACCGGACAAATACTTTCAGTTGACGGCGGAAGAAGTATCGGGTGGTAAACATGAAGGACACTCAAATAATCGAGCTGCGAGGTCGTTTGTACTTACAGGCACAATTGTTAGCGGCGCACTTGGAAATCGCCGTACCTGCCAGAGACCGCGGCATTGATATCATTGCATACGCGGATCGAGATCTCAAAAATTTTGTAGCAAAACCGATTCAGTTAAAGGCTTCATCAAGAGAAAGCTTTGGAATCTTCAAGAAATATAAGAAGACCCCTGATCTTCTTTTGGTTTTCGTTTGGAATCTGGCAAAGCCCGGATTCGAAGCAAGTTACGCATTGACTTACAAAGAAGCGTTGGATATCGCCAAGAAGCTGGGGTGGACAAAAACCGATTCGTGGCGCGTAAAGGGCGGGTATGGGACAACGACGCCCAGCAATGAACTTAAAGCATTTCTTGCGCCTTATAAGATGTCTCTCCAGAAGTGGCGCCAAAAGCTCATCAGTCAAAGAAATCAAGTTTAAAAGTAGGCAGGGTTGTCTTCAGTATTACCCGTAGTGCGAGCCGAGCACTGGACTGAGCAAGGTCAGCCAGCAGGGGCGAAGCCGGGATGGCGAGCTCGCGCGACCGGCACATGGATGTGCCGTGAGCGCGACTCCGCAGCGAAGGAAGCGCGCAGGGCAGCTGCCGTTTCGGCGGCCCGCACTCCGGGGGAATGGTTTTGGGTACTTTTGCCGAAACAAAAGTACCCCGCCAGCGGGTGCGGGAACCCGCATTAAATTCACGCAGCCAAAAACCGTGCAGATCACTTACCCCTCATCCCCACCTTCTCCCTCAAGGGGAGAAGGGGTTTGAATACAGGCCTGAGTCCTCGTTCGCACGAGCTAATACGCATTCACCAAATTCTGCCAGCGATATCTCTGTGGTGATGGACGTAACGCTGCAGCGCGGGTTATGGCACGCGCTGCCGCAGCGGCATCTGGTCCGCAGGTGCCGTTGGCGATGTAATACAGCGCGGTGGAAAGAGAGGCTTCGCTGCTGCTGCCAAGTGGCTGGCTCAGATCGTCTATCGCAGGACAGGTGGGCGCGAAACCATCATAGTAGCCGCCATAGCCAGCGGCATTGGCCATGTTGAAGGTCATGGGATAAAGGACGCTGCTGCAAAAGTTGAAACCGTTTTCACCCACCGGTTTGCCGAAGGTGGTGCTGCCGACGGTCACCACGTCAATGTAAGGTTTGAGCGCATTGATGAGCAGTTCGCTGGCGGAAGCGGTGGCATCGGTGGTGATGATCACCACGCGGTTCAGATTCAGCGCATTCGAAACACTCTGGAACGCAAGCGTCTGATCCTGGTCCGTATGCAGGCTGTTGTAGTTGAGTGTGACGAAGGTCTGGCCGGTATCGCCGTTGCCGACGATGAGTGAGCCCAGAAACTGGGCTACGGACAACAGACCGCCGCCGTTATAGCGCTCGTCTATCACCAACTCGTTCACGCCCTCGCTCTGGAGCTGGGTGAAGGTCTTTTGCAGCGCGTCGGTGGAAGGCGTGATGAAATTCTGAAAAAAAAAGTATCCGACTTTGCGACCGCCGACATTGAAAGTCTGCACCAGCGACACGTTGGGCTGGGTAACGACGGCCTTGGTAAGCGTAACGGTCTGGGTGGTTCCGGAAGGCGACTGGTACTCCACAGTCACCTCCGTGCCCACGTTTGCCGGGCCTAAAGCCGCAGACAATTGGTTGTTCGAGATCAGGGTGGCGACTGGCGTACCGCCTATTGAGAGAATATAACCGCCGCGCACGAACCCCGCGCTGGCAGCAGGACTATCCGGATAGACGTCGGTCAGTTGCAGTTGATTGCTGTTCACAATTTCCTCACTAAAGCCTAAGCCCACATACTGCCCGGCGCCGTAAAACGCCTGATTCGCCGCCTGGCTGGTGATATAACTGAAACGATCCAGTGGCTGGTACAGCAGCGCGTCCAGGAACGAAGTGGTGTCAGTGTAATCGGCGGGATCGACATTGCTCGGCAGGTATTGGTTCCAGTAATACCAGGACTGCATGGTGGCGAGGATCTGCTGATTCTGGCCGGTGACCGTACAATTATCCGAGGTAGTCTGAGTTTGTGGGGCTGTATCTGAGCCGCCACAGGCGGACAGCAGCAGCAACAGCATGCAGGCCAAAAACCCTGGAACCAGCTTGCGCATACAAGAACCTCTCGAGCCTACAAGTTGTTACAGACCTTTGAGCGGCACCGCCACCAGCGGCTGACCGGCCGCGTCAAACTCCCGCCAATGATCCGCGAAACTCCGACCGGTGAGAGGATGGCGCCGTTCGGGGGCAATGTCCGTTAGCGGTTTGAGGACATAGGCGTATTTGAGGATTTCCCGGCGCGGCAGCCTGATAGGAGTTTCGGAAATCAAATCACCATACAAGAGCAGATCCAAATCCAGAGTACGGGGTGCGAACCTCGGTCCACCGCGCAGCCGGCCGCTGCGCGATTCGATTTTATCCAGCGCCAAGTGCACCGCGGCAAGGTCCTCGCTGCTTTCAAATGCCACCACCAGATTCAAGAAATCATCCCCTTTGAACCCGACTGCGGGATTGCGGTACACGGGCGATATGTGCAGGGCACCGAACCGTTGCCGCAGACCCTGCACCGCTTCGCGCACCCGCCGCTCTGGTTCGACGTTGCTGCCGATGCCAATGAAGATTTCAGCCATCAGGTATCTGCCGGATGCCGTGCTCTACGAAACAGAGAAATCAACCTGTGGGAGCGGCCGTCCCGGCCGCGATAATCGCGATGGGGACCATCGCTCCCACAAGCCATGCAATGACGACCTTCAGTCACCTGCGGCGCGCTCAATAATCACGCCGACGCTCTTGCTACCGCTCACCGCACCGGGTTTGTGCAATGTCACTTTCACTTTCCCGACTTTGAATTCTTCCAATATGAGTGCCGCAACTTTTTCGGCCAGGGTTTCCACCAGTTGGAATTCAGCTTCGTTCACGAACTGGGTAACGCGCTTCGCCACCATTTTGTAATCCAGTGTATCTTCGATGCGGTCGCTGTTGGCGGCGTGGGTAATGTCGGTACCCATATCCAGATCGAGACTGACGATTTGTTTGATGCGCCGCTCCCAGTCGTAAATGCCCACGACGGTTTCGACGCGCAGATCGCGGATGAAAACGGTGTCCATGTTCTTATGTACCCAAAAGTTACTGAATTTCGCATCCCGTAAGCCGGATTGGCACAAGGATGTGCCAACATTTATCAATCACCAAGTGTGATTGATAAATGGAGCCAATCGGAAATCGCATTTTCGATTGGCGAAGCTGAAAAAGCCAGGGAAGGCTTTTTTCGGCATTATTGAACTGGCACAAGACTGTCCAGTGGCCAGCGCGCGGTCACCGCCACTGGGAGTGGTTTTGCTCCGTGTGTCAGCCGCCGGTATCCGGCATACGCGATCATGGCACCGTTATCAGTGCAGAATTCCAGACGCGGATAGAACACCTCACCGCCTAGCTGCATGACCCGTTCTTTAAGTCGCGCACGCAGCCTGCGATTCGCGCCCACGCCACCGGCCACCACCAGACGGCGGTGACCGGTCTGCTCGAGCGCGCGTTCACACTTGATCACCAGGGTATCCACCACCGCCTCTTCAAACGCGCACGCCATGTCGGCTTTGGTCTGACGATCGTCCGGCGCACGTTTTTGCGCGGTGAGCACCGCAGTCTTCAAACCGCTGAAACTGAAATCCAGGCCGGGCCGGTCGGTCATGGGTCGCGGGAACTTGAAGCGTCCGGCTATGCCTTGCTCCGCCAACTTCGCCAATGCCGGCCCGCCCGGATAGGGCAAACCCAAGAGTTTGGCGACCTTGTCGAAGGCTTCACCGGCCGCATCATCCACGGACTCACCCAAAGTCTGATACCGGCCCACACCCTCGACTTCCACCAGCAGCGTATGACCACCGGACACCAGCAAGGCCACGAACGGAAAAGCCGGCGCGGGTGTTTCGAGCATGGGCGCCAACAGATGCCCTTCCATATGGTGAATGCCAATAGCCGGGATTCTCCAGGCAAACGCCAGTGCGCGTGCCAGACAGGCGCCCACCAGCAACGCGCCCATGAGTCCCGGCCCGGCGGTATAGGCAATACCGTCGATCTGTTCTGGAGTGCTGCCGGCTTCGGCGAGCGCCGTGTGGATCATGGGTAAAAGCTTGCGGATGTGGTCACGGGACGCAAGTTCGGGCACTACGCCGCCGTATTCGGCGTGCAGCGCAACCTGACTGTATAGGGCATGTGCCAGCAATCCGAGTTCGCCGTCATAGACGGCAACACCGGTTTCATCACAGGAAGTTTCGATGCCCAGAACTCGCATATTTGCCCTCATTTTTGCAATTCTACACGCCGGCCGGTAGAATTCCCGCCCCTTCCAGCCGGTCTTGAGCCGGGCAAACCATAGATTTAAGGTGAGAACTGCATGCCCAGCGTACGTGTGAAAGATAACGAACACTTTGACGCCGCCCTGCGCCGCTTTAAGCGCTCTTGCGAGAAAGCCGGTGTCATGACTGAATTACGGCGCCGCGAGTTCTACGAAAAGCCCACCCAAGAACGTAAGCGCAAAATGGCTGCGGCCGTAAAACGCCACTTGAAGAAACTTTCCCGCGAGCAGTCACGCCGTATTCGGATGTATTGATTGTATTGATCGGGCTACTCGCTTCGGTTTTCATGCGGCGCTTCTCCAATGGAAAGCGCCGCATTGCTTTTCAGGGTTTGGGAACACCACGGATCATTACCGTGTTTCGCCATGAGGAAGATAGTTATGACACTCAAAGACAAGATCACCGCCGATATGAAGGACGCACTGCGCGCTGGCGACAAGCTCCGGTTATCAGTCATTCGGCTGATACTCGCCGCCGTCAAACAACGTGAAGTGGATGAACGCATCCAGCTCGACGACACGCAAGTATTGGTGGTGCTGGACAAGATGGTCAAGCAGCGACGCGAATCGGTGGTGCAATACGAGAAAGGCAAACGCCAGGATCTGGCGGATCAGGAACTGGCTGAAATCAAACTAATCCAGACCTACCTTCCAGCGCAGCTTTCCGAAGCGGAACTGGAGCGACTGATCGCGGACGCCGTCAAAACCAGCGGCGCCGCCACCATCAAGGATATGGGCAAGATCATGGGTTTGCTCAAACCATCGGTACAAGGCCGCGCCGACATGGGTGTGGTGAGCGCGCGCATTAAAACCAGACTTGGTGGCTGATCCGTAAAACCAGTGCTGAGTTTTCTGTGCTGTGCTTTATGAGAAAGTCGGCGACGCGCTAACCACTCAGTTACTACACTCTTACCCGGCACCCAGCACTTCTCTTGCAAATGGCACGCATTCCACAAACCTTTATTGATGAACTTGTCAGCCGCGTGGATATCGTGGAAGTGATTGACGCGCGCGTGCCACTCAAGAAACACGGCCGCGAATTCACCGCCTGCTGCCCTTTCCATACCGAGAAAACCCCGTCTTTCACCGTAAGCCCGGCCAAGCAGTTCTTTCATTGTTTCGGCTGTGGCGTGCATGGCACCGCGCTCGGTTTCCTTATGGATTACGAACACCTGGACTTTGTGGAGGCTGTACGTCAGCTCGCTTCCATGGTGGGCATGGAGGTTCCGCAGGAAGCGGGTGAACCCCATTCCGACCTTGCGCCGCTGTACGCGATCCTGGATCGTGCGGAACGCGTTTACCACGAGGCGCTCAAGAACACGTCCGAAGCCGTCGCCTACCTGAAAGGCCGGGGATTGAATGGCGAGATTGCCGCGGAATTTGGCATCGGTTTTGCGCCCGCTGGCTGGGACACACTACTCAAGAAGCTCGGCGAAGAAGAAGCCGCACAAAAAAACCTGCTCGCGGCGGGACTCATCATCCGCAAGGATGACGGCCGCTACTACGATCGCTTTCGCGAACGCATCATGTTCCCGATCCGCGACAGCCGCGGACGCATCATTGCTTTTGGCGGCCGCGT
Source organism: Gammaproteobacteria bacterium (assembly GCA_050739415.1). Taxonomy (GTDB): domain Bacteria; phylum Pseudomonadota; class Gammaproteobacteria; order Natronospirales; family REEB76; genus REEB76. Next base: position 10,711 of record JBOIBD010000044.1, read on the forward strand.
CATCGGCGACGAGGAACCCAAGTACCTGAATTCGCCAGAAACACCCTTGTTCCACAAAGGCCGGGAACTTTATGGCCTGTATGAAGTACGGCAGGCCATGCGGGACATCACGCGCTTACTGGTGGTGGAAGGCTACATGGATGTCGTGGCTCTGCATCAGCACGGTCTGCGTTATGCGGTCGCAACCCTCGGCACGGCCACCACCGCAGAACATCTGAAAAAGCTCTTTCGCGTCACGTCCGAACTCGTATTTTGCTTCGATGGTGACCGGGCCGGACGGGCGGCGGCATGGCGCGCGCTCGAAAACGCGTTGCCCGAAGCGGGTGAAGGCCGACAGATCAAGTTCCTGTTTTTGCCGGAAGGCGAAGATCCGGACAGCCTGGTGCACCTGGAAGGCAAGGATGCCTTTGAAGCCCGGTTCATAGCGGCGGTGCCTTTATCCAGTTTCCTGCTGGACAGTCTGGCGGCTCAGACGGACCTAGGCAGCCTGGACGGCCGGGCCCGGCTAGTGGAACTGGCCCGGCCCTATCTGGCGCGTCTGCCAACAGGGGTCTATCGGGAAATGCTCTCGGCAGAATTGGCTCAACGTGCCCAAGTGGGCCTCGAAAAATTGACTATGCTTGATCAGCAGGCGAGTAGGGTGACGCCACCCCGCCGAGCGGCTGTCCAAAGCCAGCCGGGCCGGAGGACGCCGGTACGCACCGCAATCGTCCTGCTGCTCAACCAGCCGGCGCTGGCAGCGCTGGCGGGCGACCCCGCGGCCCTGGACGGACTGGGTCTCAAGGGGGCGGAAGTTCTGAAGGCTCTGCTGGAATTTGCCTTGGCCCACCCCCATATCACCGGAGCCGGCCTGCTTGAACATTGGCGGGGTACGGAGATCGGGACCTACCTCATGAAACTTGCCCAGGCGGAACTGGTCACGCCGATAGACGCCATGGAAAGTGAATTCAAGGCTGTGATGACCCAACTGACTGGCCGTCATCCCACAGAACAGCGGCTTGCCACCCTGTTGGAAGCCTCACGTCAGCGCAGCTTGAAAGCGGACGAAAAAACCGAGCTTTCCCGCCTGCTCAAGGCACGGCGCGGGGATCCGGGCGATTCCCAGCCATGAAGCGATTGTTTTACCTGGAAAAACTGAGGTTTTCTGATAAAATTAGCGGTTCACTCCGGCGCCTGGTCAGGCGCCGTTTTTCACGCGAGACACCATGAACGACTTGAAAGAAGACAAGCAATCGAAGCTCAAACTCCTCATTGCCAAGGGCAAGGAGCAGGGGTACCTCACCTATGCCCAGGTGAACGACCATCTGCCCAACGAGATCGTGGACCCCGAGCAGATCGAAGAAATTGTCGCGATGATCAACGACATGGGCATCCCGGTGCACGAAGAGGCCCCGGACGCCGATCAGCTGCTGCTGACCGAAGCGCCGGCGTCCTCGGCTGATGATGATGAAGCCGCAGAAGAGGCGGCAGCCGCGCTCGCCGCACTGGATGCTGAATTCGGTCGCACTACCGACCCGGTGCGCATGTACATGCGCGAGATGGGCACGGTCGAGCTGCTCACCCGTGAAGGTGAAATCCGAATTGCCAAACGCATCGAGGAGGGTCTTCTGCAGGTGTTGTCTGCCGTGGCCACCTATCCTGCATCCTCGGAGCTGCTGCTCACCGAATACGCCGGTATCGCTGAAGGACGCACCAAACTCACCGACATCATTTCCGGTTTCATTGATCCCGATGCCGATATACCGGCGCAGGAAACCGCGCCTGCCTTGGAAACCCCCACTGTGGCTGAGACCGCGCCGACCGAGGAAGAAAGCGAGGACAGCGAAGTCAGCGACGAGGTGGAAGCGCCGGTCAAAGCCAAGTCCGGGAAGGCAGGTGACGACGAGGAAGAAGAGGGCGACGCGGATGCTGAGGAGAGTCCCGTGGACACCGGCCCGGATCCGGAGGAGGCCGCGCGCCGTTTCGCGCAATTGAAAAAACTGCATGACAAAGTGGTGAAGACCATCGCCAAACACGGCACCGCTCACAAGAGCACCATCCGTGTGCGCAAACAGTTGGCAGAAACGCTCATGCAACTGAAGCTCACGCTACGCATGACCGACGTGCTCACCAGCGGCCTGCGTCGTATGGTGGACACGATCCGCTTTCAAGAACGCCAGATTATGGCTTTGTGTGTAAGCAAGGCCGGCATGCCGCGCAAGGACTTCATCAAAAGCTTCCCGGAAAACGAGACTAATACTCGCTGGATTGACCGTCAGATCAAATCCAAACGCAAATGGTCCTCGGCGCTCGGCAAACAGAAAGAAGAAGTGGTGCGCCTGCAGCACCGTCTCATCGCCATCGAAAAAGACGCGCACCTCTCGATCCTGGAACTGAAGGAAATCAACCGCCAGATGTCCATCGGCGAGGCCAAAGCACGCCGTGCCAAGAAAGAGATGGTGGAAGCAAACCTGCGTCTGGTGATCTCCATTGCCAAGAAATACACCAACCGCGGCCTGCAATTCCTGGACTTGATCCAGGAAGGCAACATCGGTCTCATGAAAGCAGTGGACAAGTTCGAATACCGCCGCGGTTACAAGTTCTCGACCTATGCGACTTGGTGGATACGCCAAGCCATCACGCGTTCCATCGCCGACCAGGCGCGTACCATTCGCATCCCGGTGCACATGATCGAAACGATTAACAAGCTCAACCGCATCTCGCGCAGCATGCTGCAGGAGATGGGCCGCGAACCGACGCCGGAAGAGTTGGCGGTCAAGATGGAAATGCCTGAGGACAAGGTGCGCAAGGTGCTCAAGATCGCCAAGGAACCCATCTCCATGGAGACACCCATCGGTGATGACGAGGATTCACACCTGGGAGATTTCATCGAGGACGGCTCGGTCACCTCGCCCGCGGACGCTGCCACCAACGAAGGCTTGCGCGAACAGACACATTCGGTGCTCGCGAGCCTCACGCCGCGCGAAGCCAAAGTGCTGCGCATGCGTTTCGGCATAGACATGAACACTGACCACACCCTGGAAGAAGTGGGCAAACAGTTCGATGTCACTCGCGAGCGCATCCGCCAGATCGAAGCCAAGGCTTTGCGCAAACTGCGGCATCCGTCGCGCTCCGATCAACTGCGCAGCTTCCTGGACGAGTCCTCGTCCTGAGCGATTGCACACGAGTGAGATATCAAGGCCGCGTTTGACGCGGCCTTGTTCGTTAAGAAGGGCTGTTATAATCGCGTCCGATTCAGTGGGCCTGTAGCTCAGTTGGTTAGAGTAGGGGGCGAGTCGCGCAGCGACGAGCGCTCGGCAGGAAGCCGAGCCGTCGAGTTGCCATGGATGGCTCCGTGCTAAGACATGTGGGCCTGTAGCTCAGTTGGTTAGAGCAGGGGACTCATCTTTAATGGTGACTCTGCGTTGAAAGACGCAGATGCAAACGGGATGAATTCAGGGAACCCTCAACGGCTTGGCCGCTGGCAACCCTGAGCCAAGCCGGTGGTACACCGCCGGAAGGTGCAGAGACTACCTGGGGGCTGTAGTGCCCTTAATGACAGGCTAGAGCGTCCCGCACCCCACCAGCAACAAACGCTGCGGGTGATGAGATAGTCCACTCCCACCGGAAACGGCGGGAACATGTGAATCCCTTGGTCCCAGGTTCGAGTCCTGGCAGGCCCACCAATTAAGAATGACTGATAGTTACATGTGCGTTTCAACATCGTTTTGTTGCATCGTACCAGCAAAGTTCTGCCGCTATCGGCACAGCCAGCTATCTAGAACCCTTTGGGCATCAGCAAAGGAGATCCTGCGCTACCCGTTTCGCTATTGGAGAGCGCATTGCGGTGGCGAAAACGCGATCCCTGAATTCGGTCAACAGTTGACTGTCTGACTGAAGAAGCGGCGTCAACCATCGGCTTGCCCGCTGATAACGATTCAGCTGCAGCGGCCTTGTGCGGGAGTAGGCGTTGAGTGCAGCGGCTACGGTGCTGTGTGCGGCAAGATTGTTGGCCAATATCCTGGCATCCGCCATCGCAAGTTGTGCACCGACGCCGAGTTGTGGACTCATGCTATGCGCCGCATCGCCAATAAGAACGGTGCGTCCATTCGAGTACGTATTGACTTCAACGTCGCGATACGTAAATACGTACGGGCGCGAAGTATCGCATTGACTCTTCAGCACTCTTTCGAGTCCTGGGCACAGGTTGGTCATGCGGTTCTTCCATTCGCCACGGTCACGACACGCGTCGGCATCGGCAATGGCAATGTTCATTGCATAGCTGCACCGCGGTGGGCCACCCGATAAGTCGCGCCCGACGGGCCACACCGATATGTGTGCCCTGCGATCGAAGTGTTGCACGAGCCGATCCGATGCGAAGTTGTCATGGTCATCGAGCAAGCCTACCAGCGCTGCTGTTGTGGCGCGCCGATTGCGTCGCGCGGTGAACGAAGAATGCGCCCGTAGTACGGACTCGGCTCCATCGGCGATCACAATCAGATCGTATGGGCCATGGCGCACTCCCGAATCCTGCAGTAAGTAACCACTGTGTGAATCTGCTTCTGTAATGATGTGACCACCCAGAACGACATCGCGTCCAGTGTCAGCGCTGGACAACAGACGATGCAGAGTACTGCGCTGAATTCCGAGCCCAAACCGAAGGGCGGCCAAATCCGTGTAGCCCAAATCATAGAGCGGGTTCCCGCGTGTCGTCTGGGCGCAAATGCGCTTAACACGCGCACCGCATGCCAGCGCTTTCTCGAGAATGCCGAGGTCGTGTAGTTCTTGCTGGGCCGGTGGATGAAGAAGCAAGCCTGCGCCGAGGGATGACGGAGGGTCATATCGGTCAAAGTGAGTGATGAAGTGCCCCAGACGCCGCAAGTGGACGGCGGCGGCGATTCCCCCTATCCCATAGCCTACGATTGCAATCTGCAGCGGTTTAGTCACTCAGAAACCGCCAATTCGACTGCCACCCGCGCGCGGCCTCAGAATGCTCGTGGCATCAGGGGCCACCGGTGTAATGCCGATGCGTGGTGGCAACATCTGTGGCGTCTGAATATTCCAAGCAAGGCCTAACCGCTCGAGCAACAGAACGAATTGGTAACCCAGGTCGATTTGCCTTGGATAAAGGCCATGCCGCGCGGATGCAGGGAATGCGTGATGGTTGTTGTGCCAGCTCTCGCCCATCGAAGGTATGGCAGCCCATGGAACGTTATGCGCCTGTACCGCGCCCTGGTTAACGATCCAG
>JBOIBD010000045.1:0-15848 GCA_050739415.1 Gammaproteobacteria bacterium
GTGTAGATGCGAGGTATGCGCATATCAAGAAAGTGAGGTGTGAGGGGTTAGGAGTGAGGAGTCAAGAGAAGAACCTTGACACGGTACGATGGTAGAACATATTTTTTGTACGCTTCACGCTTCACGCTTCACGCTTCACGCTTCACGCCTCACGCCTCATGCGTCGCCAAATCGATGCCTTCAATCGCGACCTGCGCCATCAATTTGATCTCGTCTGGCGTAATCACATACGGGGGCATGAAGTAAATCACGTCTCCCATGGGCCGGAGCAGCACGCCGCGCGTGAGTGCGTGCTGGTATACTTTGAGTCCGCGGCGTTCTTGCCATGCATAGGGCGTGCGACTGGCTTTGTTCTTGATCAGTTCAATTGCGAGAATCATGCCGTGCTGCCGCACTTCGGCCACGTGCGGGTGTTGTGTCAGCGGGGCCGCGGCTTTTTGCATGTGCGCAGCGAGGGTGTGATTTTTTTCGATTACATTGTCGTCACGGAAAATATCTAGCGTTGCGAGTGCCGCGCGGCAACCGAGCGCGTTGCCGGTGTAACTGTGCGAGTGCAGAAACGCTGTGAGCTTGGTGTAGTCGTCATAGAATGCCCGATAGATTTTGTCGTGGGTCAGCACTACCGACAGGGGCAGATAGCCGCCGGTCAGGCCTTTCGATAGCAGCAGGAAGTCCGGCGTGATGCCGGCTTGCTCGCACGCGAACAGCGTGCCGGTGCGACCGAAACCCACGGCGATCTCATCGGCGATCAGGTGCACGCCGTAGTGGTCGCAGGCTTCACGCAACAGCTTTAGATACACCGGATGGTACATGCGGAAATTTCCAGCGCATTGCACCAGCGGCTCAAGAATCGCCGCGCACACTTCCTCATGATGTTGTTCAAGTGCACGCTCCATGTGCGCGAACATTTTGCGACTGCGCGCTTCCCAGGTTTCGCCCGAGTTACGGTTGAAACAATCCGGGCCGGGCACAGTGATGACATCCATCAGCAGTGGCTGATAAGTCTGCTTGTAAAGCGGCTCATCGCCGACCGCCAGAGCGCCTAGCGTCTCACCGTGGTAACTGTTGCTGAGATTGATGAAGCGGGTTTTGCGCGTTTGCCCGAGGTTGCGCCAGTAATGAAAACTCATCTTGAGCGCTACTTCCACCGCGGAGGAACCGTTGTCGGCATAGAAGCAGCGCGTCAATCCGGGAGGCGCGATTTTCACCAGGCGTTCCGAGAGTTCCACCACTGCTTCGTGGCTGAAGCCTGCCAAAATAACGTGCTCCAGCATGTCGGCCTGGTGCGCGAGCGCCGCGTTGATGCGCGGGTTTGCGTGGCCAAACAGATTCACCCACCAGGAGCTGATGGCATCCAGATAGCGCTTGCCGTCGAAGTCTTCCAGCCACACACCCTGACCACGGCGAATGGGCACGAGCGGCAGCCACTCGTGGTCCTTCATCTGCGTACAGGGATGCCAGAGGACGGCCAGATCGCGGCGGACAAAATCGCTGTTGGCACTCATGGGCTGGTGGTCATCGTTGGGTGGGCGAGGGGTTGGCGGGCATTTTGCGCATTTGCGCGTTTCCCGGCAACATGAGCCATGGCAAAACTCAACAAGCATGTGCTGGGAATGCCGTGGCAAGTGGATCGTAACACCGGTCTGGTGCGCGGCGCGCGCCAGCTACACTCACCCCACTGCGACGAGCGGCCGACTGGGACGGTGATTGATCTGCTGGTGCTCCACGGCATCAGCCTGCCACCGGGCGAGTTTGGCGGTGCGTGGATCGAACGCCTGTTCCTGGGTACATTGCCGGCAGACATCCATCCGTATTTCGCGAGCATCGCCACGTTGCGGGTGTCGCCGCATCTGCTCATCCGGCGCGACGGTGAACTCATACAGTTCGTGTCATTTCATCGTCGTGCTTGGCACGCGGGCGCGTCCCAGTACGCCGGGCAGGACGCCTGTAATGATTTTTCCATTGGCATCGAACTGGAAGGCTCTGACGAGGTGCCGTATATGCCCGCACAGTATGCCGAGCTTGCGGTGGTAACCCGCGCGCTCGTGGGCGCCTATCCCGGCATCACACCGGGCCGTATCGTGGGCCATTCCGACATCGCACCGAGTCGCAAGACTGATCCGGGGCCGGCGTTTGACTGGGCGGAATTTCGCGCCCGGCTTGCCTAACCGTCCATTGCCCGCTTTACTAGAACCCGTCTCAAAACGTCGCTAGCGCAGACAGAACGAGGCGCGCGGTGGCGAAAAACCGGAGTGTACACGGCAGTATGTGAGCGATGTACAGGGATGTACAAGTGCCGCGGGAGGCAGGATGCCGGGAGCGGCCATTTTGAGCCGACGCGCAACAAAGTTATGGCAAGCGCAGCAGTTTTGAGATAGGTTCTACGCATCATGAATTTCCTCGCCCTGCTCTTGAGCCTGTTGCTGGATCTGGCGCTGCGCCATCTTGAATACCTGCGCGGATCGCGCTGGTTCCAGGCGTATTTTGAAAGTCTGCGCTTGCTTGGCCACAGTACCAGCTTCTGGCGTGCCACATTTGGGGTGCTGGTCGTAGTACTGGTGCCCACCTTGGTGGTGCTGTTCGTTGGACATCTGCTGGATCACATCTGGGGCGTGTTCGGCTTTGTATTCGCCGTGCTCATCCTGTTGTTCACACTGGGACCCAAGGACCTCAACACCCAAGTCGAAGCGTATTTGGACGCGATCCAAACTGGCGAAAGCCACCGGGCCGATGCACTCGCACATGAACTACTGAGGGGTGAACCACCTTCCGATCCTGTGGTACGCACGAAGGCCATAACCAGTCTGGTGCTGTCAGAGGCCAACGACCGGTTGTTTGGCATTCTGTTCTGGTTCGCCGTGCTGGGGCCGGCCGGCGCAGTATTGTTTCGCAGCACGGATTTCCTGAGGCGTCTGCCGCCCGAGGAAGCGCGTTCGACGGAATTTGTATCCGCCGTTGGCCGTCTACACGGTGTGCTCGCCTGGATACCCGCGCATCTCGCAGCGATCGGTTATGCGCTCGCCGGTAGTTTCGAAGATGCAATCTCCGAACTCAAGGCTTTTTATGGCAACTCCACGCTGCGTTTTTTTCAAGTAGGTGAAGAGGTGTTGGTGTGTACCGGTCTGGGCGCATTACGCGCCGGTAGCGAAGAGTCCGGTACGGTGCGGCTGCGTTCCGCTCTCTTGTTGGTGCGACGCACACTTATTATCTGGATGGCGGTGTATGCGCTGATCACGCTGTTCGGTTGGGTATGGTAAGAATAAACTGTTCAGGTTTCAGTCGTAGTGTGCCGCGGTCTTTTTGGATTCCTTTGCTTTTCGGTTTGCTGGCATCTGCGTCATCTATAGTCTCAGCCGCGATAACGGTTACTGGCGCCGACGGACACATACTCACGCTCAACAAACCGGCCACACGTATCGTCAGTCTCGCGCCGGATCTCACTGAATTGGCTTACGCTGCCGGCGCGGATGCAAGCATGGTCGGCGCTGGCCGGTACAGCGACTATCCTGCCGCCGCGCAGAAGCTGCCACGCGTCGGCGACGCCTTTCATGTTGACCTAGAACGATTGCTGGCGCTCAAACCTGATCTGGTGCTGGCATGGCAGGGCGGCACGCCGCCGCAACTGATAGCCGAGCTGCGTGCTCTCAAACTCCCGGTGCTGGTGTTGGGTGTACATGAGCTTGCTGACATCGCCAATAATCTCGAACTCATCGGCCAAGCCACGGGCCACGAAGTTGAAGCTCACGCCGCCGCTCAAAACTTTCTCGTCGGATTGGACAAGCTGCGCCGCCAATATGCAGGGCGCAAACCGGTGCACGTGTTCTACGAAATTTCTGCGACGCCGCTATTTACCATCGGCGGACATCAGATCATTAGCCGCATGATCGAACTTTGTGGCGGTCACAATATCTTTGACGATTTGAGTGCGTTGGCCGCGCCCGTGAGTCTTGAGGCGGTGCTGGCGCGTGATCCCCAGGCGGTCGTCACCGGCGGCGACGAGGCTGCCGCTGCGCGACTCAAGGAATGGCAGCGCTGGCCGCAGATCAGCGCGGTAAAAACCGGCAGCCTGTTTAGCATCCCTGGCGATCTGCTGGCGCGTGCCACGCCGAGGATTCTGGAGGGAGGCAAGCAGCTTTGTGAGGATTTAGAGAAAGTGCGAGAGCGCCACAATGCGGCTTCTACCGTTGGCCAGAATGAAGCGGCGGATCCAGCCGACGTACGCATGCTCCGTGCGCAGGCTGTAATGCCGCATCCGGCAGCACGTCCGTACCTGGTCCAATAGGCGTGGTGGAGGCGCTTTGCCTACCGCGTTCGCTGATTCACCGCCAGATACAATGGTGTTTCGCCCTTAATATTTCATACCGCCTCCGTTGCATGGGATAACTTAGCAACGGCAGGCGCATCACCGTCCGCACGAAATCAGCCAAGTGTCTGATCGGCCGTAAGAGTTGTCCGTTTGACAGCTACCCGCACACACCGGATAATTTCATTATCGCCCCCGTTCTGGGGCAGAATTGTAGTTATGTTTCGAGGGAAGCATGGTGACAGCGCTTCAAAATGAAAAAACGGTACGCGACGCTTTCAATGGGCTCGTTGGTACATCTGCAAAGAAAGAGATTCTTAGATTCGGTAAAGGAGCTCCTTCGCACGAGTTCGATATTTTCGAGAAGAAGAAGGTTATCGGTGGTATAAGCACATCACCGTGGTTCAATAAGCCAAAGGGGAGCAAACGACGTACAGGCAATACCGCCGGGCAAGATCGGGCAGCAACTGAATTATTGTGGCTATCTCTTTGGCAGGGTCCAGAACGGCGAGTACATATCCTTACTGATAAAGAAATGACTAAGCGCTTGTTTAAAAAATTCACTGGCGCATGTTTCCAGAAAAACGTAGAAATTCACCATTTCGATCTAGAGTCTAAAAAATTTCGCCACGTTGGAACTCTATAATATGAAGCATCGAAACATAACAGTTGCTCCTTACGCCGCTCCGCTGATGCAAAGCGTTAGGCGCGAGAAAAAGTAACCTGGGGGCGCGTGGATCTATTGCGGCAAAACTGGGACTGGGTTGCAAGTAATCCGTGGGCCTTTGCGGCATTTTTGATTGTGGCCTTCGGACTTGGGTGGGCGCCGCGCGGCTCTTTTACAGCGAGCGGATCGAGCTTCTCAAGTTAAAAGCAAGTGCCTCGCCGAAGACGGCATCATCACAAGAATCTGCCGTAAACTTTCAGTATCGTACCAGCGGGCGGCATGGACCAAACTTATTAGGCTCGGCCACTCATGACGTCAACGTCGGGCAACATATCTCGTTTCAAGCGGACGTACCGCAAGGCGAAAAGCTTCACGTCGTTCTTCACGGGCCACCGGCACCTTCGCTTAGCGCCATCTCCGCAGCTTGGTATTTCAATGTCGTGGGTATCGTGAATTGGGTTGCTAGCAATTATCAAGAAAGTACATCCTCACCTACTCAGCATTTCAACGCCGAGGCCGGGCCAGCTGACATGCAGCTCCACTTTGGCCGCGCAGGTGATGTTCTAATAGAGGTATTCGAAAGCGACAGCACCGAGGCAACTTGGAGTAAGAGCGTTCGTGTTCACGCAGACAATGCCGCATAGTTGCGACTTGCGCCTAACAACTCAATCCAGCGGACGTGCTATGCACGCCGCTTATTTTGGACGTTAGCCCTCCATGAAAATCTGCTACCTCGACGAGAGTGGCACGGGTGATGAGCCGATTGCTGTAGTGGCTGGCATCGTCGTGGACGCACACCGCATGCACGTAACCAAAGAGAACTGGACCGACCTCTTGGATCACATTTCAGGGGTTGTCGGCCGCCAACTGACGGAACTCCATACAAAAGACTTCTATCGGGGCAATGCGCCTTTTCGCACCCTCACAGGACCACAACGAGCCGAGTACATCTCGTCAATCTGCCAGTGGTTCTGCGAGCGCAAGCACAACTTTGTATACAGCGGCATCCTCAAGGAACCGTTCCTTGCAGCCCTCGCGGCCGGAAGCATCCCGCATGACCTCGCAAACCCCTGGCGTGCAGCTGCCTTCCACGTTGCGTTGTCCCTTCAGCGCGCTCATCAAGCGCATCAGAAAAACAAGGGGCACACGCTGCTGATATTCGACAACAAGGCCGAAGAACAGGCACCGTTCACACGGCTGCTGCTGAATCCTCCTGACTGGAGCGACGAGTATTACAATCGGGGTAAGAAGCAGGGGAAGCTGGACCAGATCGTCGACGCACCCTATTTCGCCGACTCGACCACTGTCGCGCTGATACAAGCGGCAGACTTCCTCGCCTTCTTCTTACGGCGACACGCTGAGATCGCAGAAAACCTTATCGCACCAAGATATGCAGAGGAACAAGACAAGATTCAAGAATGGGTCGAGCAGCTCTCCCAGCGCACCATTGGAGTTGCGCATATGTATCCGGCGAAAGGGCGCTGTAAGGCGGCGTCGGAATTTTATGATCATTGCCCACCGTCATTGCGACGCTTGGAGGGCTAATACCGGCGCTAGCGTGAAAGCGGACACTTGCAACGATTCGCCGACAGGCGGCGGTCGGCCGAAAATAGCCATTGCGATCGGCAGCAGTACCAGCAGTCTAGTTTCTTTTGCGCTCATGCCTCCAGAGTATTTCCGCGCCGCCATTTTGACGGGCAATGACTCTTGCTAGTACGAACAGCAGATCCGACAGCCGGTTCAGGTATTTGATGCTTTCGGGATTCTGAGGGTGCTGCCTGTGCAGCGTCAAAGTGCGGCGCTCGGCGCGGCGGCAGACGGTACGCGCCAAGTGACAGACTCCAGCAGCGCGGCTGCCGCCCGGCAGGATGAATTCCTTGAGCGGCGGCAGGTCAGCGTTGAAGCGGTCGAGAGTCCGTTCCAGCCAGGTGATGTGATCGGCGGTGATGGCTTTGTAGCCCGGCACGCAGAGTTCGCTACCGAGATCGAAGAGTTCATGCTGGATGCGCGTGAGGCATTCACTCACGTCTTGCGGCAATTTCTCCGCCAGCAGCAGGCCGATGGTGCTGTTGAGTTCATCCACCGTACCGTAGGCTTCGACACGCGCATCGTCTTTCGGCACGCGCGTGCCGTCGCCCAAGCCGGTGCTGCCATCATCACCGGTGCGGGTGTAGATTTTGCTCAGTCGGTTACCCATGGATGTCTTACCCTGAGTTTCGAGCCTTTAGACGTTTCCCGAAGGTCCTAAGCCGTTTTATAGCTTCCTCGTGTGGCAGTAGTTTGCCGGCGTCCGCTTCGGCAATGCCTTCGCGAATCGCCTTTACCTGCCATTCCTGCAATGTCAGAAATTCTTCGATCGCCTGTCCTGCTATGTAGGATTTGGAGCGTTCCGTGGCGCCGGCGAGTTTCGCCAGACGTTTCGCCACGTCTTTTGGAACGCGTACCGAGATCAATGTAGTTTCTGCCATTGCACCCCTCCTTCAATGGGATCACCGTTAGTGATGATAACAGCATCAATTATGATGATGCCATTGGATGCCGTGCGCGCAGGACTAATGCTGACAGTGCGGGCAGTAGTAAGTCATCCGCTGGCCCGTAACGCGCGCGACGATTGGTGTCTTGCAGCGCTCACAGGCTTCGCCTTCGCGGCCATAAACCCGCAGATGCTGGCTGAAATAGCCGGGCGCGCCGTCCTCACGCACGAAATCCCGCAACGTGGTGCCGCCGGCGCCGATGGCTGCGTTGAGTACTTTGCGAATGGCTTTGACCAGTGCAGCATAACGCTCTTTTGAGATGCGTCCGGCAGCGTGTTCGGGATGGATGCCGGCCAGAAACAAACTCTCGCTGGCATAGATGTTGCCCACGCCCACGACAATGTGGCTGTTCATGATGAAGTTCTTGATGGCGACTTTGCGACGGCGCGATTTGTCAAAAAGATAATTGCCATCAAATCCATCGTCCAAGGGTTCCGGGCCCAAATCACGCAACAGTTTGTGCGTGGCCGGATCTCTTGTAGTCCAGAGCAAGCTGCCGAAACGGCGCGGATCGTGCAGCCTCAAGGCATTACCGTTATCCAGTACGATGTCCACGTGATCATGTTTTTCTGGCGGCGTATCCGACGGCAATATCCGCAGACTACCGGACATGCCGAGATGCAGAATCACAGTCCCGATTGCAGTTTCTAATAACAGGTATTTGCCGCGACGTGTGACTGCCCTGATGCGTTGGCCGGGCAACGCTTTTATTAGTGCTGCCGGCACCGGCCAGCGCAAACGCCGGTCGCGCACTTTCACCGCTGTGATAACGTGGTCCATCAGATGTGGCTCGATGCCACGACGCGCGGTTTCCACTTCTGGTAGTTCAGGCACGCTATGTTTCCTGGATAGATACGGATTCGGGCAGGCGAATTTCCAACAGCCTGGTCTAATGGCTGGGATTGAGCGCGGGTTGATTGCCTGATGACTGCGCGGGTTTTTTTAAGGTGGTGGATGATGCGGTGCTGGTTTTCAGTTCCAGCAAAGCTGAGCGTTGGCCGCTGTCGAGTTGATACTCCAGGCCGAGATCCGGGCGGGCAAGTATCAGATAATTGGGATCATCGAGTATTGCAAAACGTAACGGTGTACTGCTGCCTGCCAGCTCGATTGCCACTTCACCTTGCGGCTTGCCATTGCCGATTTTATCTGTGCTGAGGGCTTCGGCATTTTTCCAATTCTCCACCAGGGTTTGGATAGCATCGGATGAGATTGCCGGATTCGCGGGCGCCAATAGCCATTTAGCGCCCTTGAGTGTCAGGGTTGCCCCGGGCAACTGTAGACCGATGATGTGCGCAGTATCCGGCAGCAGACGTTTGCTGGCCCACCACAGCGGTCGATGATCGATACGGTAATACAACAGATTACCGGCGAGACGGATCTCGTTGCCAGTTTTCACATAGCGGTTATTGTGGATGGGTTCGGTAGCGCCGAAGTCAAATTCCGTATCGTTCAGCCACAGGCGCACTTGCGGAGGATCGAGGCCGTATTGTCTCAACTCGGATGACTTCGCTTCGAAACTGCTACTGACAGTTGCCTGCAGTCCATCCAGTAGGCTCTTCACCAGGTACTGGTCCGCGTTAATTTTCAGTGGCGCGATCATCTGCCAACCATCGTCGGTGCGCACCAATTGTGCCGCTGGCATGCCAGTACGCTCAATCTTTATGGAATGAACGGCCGCAGCTTGAAGGTCTGTAAGGATGGGTAGAGGTTTAGGCTTCTGGATGCCTGGTTTGAAATACACAAAAGCCACCAGTAAGGCAATGATGATCACCAACACGATATTGAGCCACAAACGGGATTTCATGGTGTAGCGATAAATTCAAGCACGACGCCGGCGTGCCCAGATTATGAAACCGCAGGCAAGCAGGAACAGCGGTAGTAGGAACAGGAAGCCGATGCTGATCAGGGATTCGGACGTGCGCGACAGGCTCAGGGTCCGATCCGGCGCGGACTGTGGGTTGATATTGATGAAACTGTCTTCATGTGCCAGCCAATTGAAGATGTTGAGTCCCAGTGTCAGGTTGCCGCCGTTGTTGAGGTAGGCGTTGGAGAGAAAATCACCGTCACCGGTCACGACCACGCGCTGTTCTGCGGGTTTGTCCTGGGTGGCTTTGTCGGCTGACAGTGACTTCACTTCGCGCGTGAGACTGACACCGATGGTCAGCGGTCCGAGTTTATCGCCATGGGCCGGATCGTATTTCACGTCACCCTGCAATTTACCGGTTTCCAGCCAACTGCGCGGCAGGGTCTGGAGGAAACCATTCGCCTGCCAGCCGCTGCCCGAGCCGGTATGGATGGCAGTGGCGCCGGCGAACAGCGTCGTAGTACTGAAATCGCGCGTGATAGCGGAGTCCGGCTGGTACTTGGTTACCAGGATGACACTGGGATCGGTGATGCCAAAGAGCTGGGAATCCGGATCAACGATGGTGCCCTTGTCGAAACTGATGTCGAGATCCTGCGCCAGTGGTTCGAGACCGTACAGCGGACCAGGATCACCAAGCCAGAGTAGGTCGCCGCCGTGTTTTACGTAGTCGCGGATGATGTTGACCGTACCCGGCAACAGATTGGTTTGAGGTCCGGCAATCACCAGCACCGCGGTGTTGCTGGGAACACTGGGTGTCGCTGACAGGTTCAGGGTTTGCACCTTGAGTCCTTTCTGAATCAGTTGGGCGCCGAAATCCCCCAGATCGAAATTGTGCTGGCCCAGGGGGTTGCGCTCGCCGTCGCCGGTCAGGAATACCACGATACGATCCCCAGCGCGTGCAATACTCTCGATGGCATTGGACACGCTGACTTCATTGATCCGCGTGATTTTTTCCGAGCGACCCTGATACCCGATCACCAGTTCGCCGTCGGCGGTGATACCCGCACTGCGGGCTTCCTGAGGGCTTGTGTCGGGATTCACGAAATTCAGACTGGTGTCTTTCTTCACAGCCTGGTATTTCCCCACGAAACGGCGGATGGCTTCGCGCAATGTCTGATTATCACGGGCGTAAGCGATGAAGCTCAGCGGACTCTTGAGTGTTTTCAGTAATTGCACACTCGCCGGCGATAGCGAGTCACGGTGGCCATAGGTCCAGTCGGCCTGATACACGTAGCGCGTGCTGAGCCAGGCGATGAGGCCGATGACTACCAGAAACAGGATTACGAAGCCCCAGTTCTGGGCGCGAAGTTGCAGACGAGATTTGCGAGTGACGCGCATAAATTATGGTCTAGTGTTGCAGGCGGTAGGCATCCAGGCGGCGGATGCTGAGTACCAGGAAGGTGGTGATGAACAACACGTAGTACAGCACATCCGAAGTGTCGAAAGTTCCGCTCAGCAGAGAGCTGTAATGATCCAGCAGCGACAGGTAATGAAACGACGGACTGAAGCGATCATCGCCCCGCCCCGCCCAACTGATGATCCACAGCAGCAGCAGCAATCCAAAGCTGCTGACCGCGGCGACCACCGGCTGTTTCGTTAGGGTGGAGATGAATAAGCCGGCTGCCGCGAACGCGCCGAGCAACAACCCCAAGCCGAACACGTCGGAAAATAGCTTGCCGTAATCCAGATGGGTGCCTACCGCGAGCGACAGCGGCATAAGCGTGATCAGTCCCAGCATGATGAACAGGAAGATCAGAAGTCCAAGATATTTACCCAACACGATTTCGGTCATGCTTACCGGCGCGGACAACAGCAGGCTCAAGGTCCCGCTGCGGCGCTCCTCGGCGATAAGTCGCATGCTCATGATGGGCACCACCAGCAGCATCACAATGCTTGCGGCGCTGAACATCGGCGCCGCCACCGCATCGGTCACACCCGGCGCGCTGGCGACACCAGCGAGCGATGGCGCGAATTTGAGAAAATTGTCCACCTGCACCAGAAACATCCAGGCGACGATGAACTGGATGACTGCCAGCACACACCAGGCGAGCGGCGACAGGAACAGGTGCTTGAGTTCACGCCCTGCGATGGTGAAGATCATCATGCGGCACGTTCCTGGATGGGCGTCACGCCGGATTCGTCGGCGGCAGTCAGGTCCATGAATATCTGTTCCAGGGATTTGTGTTCTGGTGTGAGTTCCAGCAATCCCCAACCGCGCTTCAGCACTTCCATCGCGATGGTTTCAGCAGGATTGCTGTTTATGCCGAATGATATGCGCATGCGGTTTTTGTCCAGTGCCTCGACACTATTTATGCCGGGCAGCGCACTAATGACTGCAGGTTCAGGTACTTGCCGACAAGCGAGTATCAGACTCGTTGATTGCATGCGTTGGGTGAGTCCGGCCAGTGTGTCGTTGAACACCAGCCGGCCCTGGTGAATGATTTGCACGCGGCTACACACAGTTTGCACTTCCGGCAGGATATGCGTCGAGAGGATCACGCCGTGTTCCTTGCCGAGCTCGACGATCAGCGCGCGAATCTCTCGAATCTGAATCGGGTCAAGCCCCACTGTGGGCTCATCGAGAATGACCACCGCTGGTGAATGAATAATGGCTTGGGCGATGCCCACCCGTTGCCGGTAACCTTTGGAAAGGTTGCCGATGAGCTTGTGGCCCATGTCCTTGAGTCCGCAGCGTTGCTTGGCGAGCTCGTGTGCAGCGTGTAGTTTGTCGCGCGGCACGCGATTCAAGCGCGCACAATAATCGAGATATTCGTCCACCGTGAGATCCGGATACAACGGCGGCTGCTCCGGCAGATAGCCGATGCTGGCCTTGGCACGCTTTGGTTCGTCCAGAAGATCCGTACCATTGATCAGAATTCGGCCAGCGCTGGGGGCGAGGTTGCCCGATAAAATTTGCATGGTGGTGGATTTACCGGCGCCGTTTGGGCCCAAAAAGCCCAGGATTTCGCCTTTGCGTAACTCGAAATTGACATCTTGCACCGCGCAATGATCGTCGTAATAACGGTACACGTTCTCTACTTTCACGAGTAGGTCATTGTTACTCATGGTATATATCGCATGATGGATTTTAGGAGAAACGCAACAGCCAAGGGTTTCCGTTGGATTGATGGGAGACCGCCGACGCCTTAATGAGTCGCGTGGCCGCCGGAAAAGTTCCTGACCGCCGATGCATTTTTACGGTGTGGACCGCATAATTGCAAGCCTATGGGACGCTCTAACTGCAGGTAGGGGCAGGTGACAGCATCCTGTTATAATGGCCATGTGTTTTAACCCTTCTGTTTACACGAGGTGGTTACATTGTTCCTGATCCACGGTTTGCTGGGCTTGCCTATCTGGGCCCTGTTCATCATTGCGCCAGTCTTCATACACCTCACCATCGTGGCGGTCACGCTATTTTTGCACCGTGATCAAACTCACCGCGGCTTGGAATTGCACTCCGTTGTCAGGCACGTTTTCCGTTTCTGGCTATGGCTAACCACGGGCATGGTGACCCGCGAGTGGGTGGCGGTACACCGCAAGCACCACGCGCATTGTGAGACTGCTGACGATCCACACAGCCCGAAAGTGAAGGGACTGCTCAAGGTGCTGCTGGAAGGTGCGGAGTTGTATCGCGAAGAAGCTAACCATCCGGAGACGGTCGCAAAATACGGCCGCGGTACGGTAGACGATTGGATGGAACGACATATCTATGGTCGGCATCCGATCGTGGGCGTGAGCCTGATGCTTGTCATTGATGTTTTGCTACTGGGCTTGCCGGGTATTACTGTCTGGGCGGTGCAGATGCTTGCCATTCCGGTGCTGGCTGCTGGCGTTGTCAATGGCGTGGGTCATTATTCCGGCTACCGCAACTTCGAGTGCAAGGACGCCGCTACCAACGTGATGCCATGGGGTTTCATCGTCGGCGGTGAAGAACTGCACAATAATCACCATGCATTTCCGAGTTCCGCAAAATTTGCGCAACGTCCCTGGGAGTTCGATTTGGGCTGGAGCTATATCCGCGTGCTGGATTTTTTCCACCTTGCTACCGTGCGCCGGGTAGCGCCCGAGCCGGTGATTTCAGCAACTAGCAGCCCGGTAGGCATGGAAACTGTTCAGGCCGTCATACTGAACCGCATGCACGTGTTGCGTCATTACAGCCATGACGTGATTCGACCCACGGTACAAATGGAAAAACAGGCGACCGATGTTGCACATCGCAGTCTATTCGCCAGAGCTCGCCGGCTGCTCACCCGTGACGAGACACTGCTGGATGCACGCAGCCGCGTGCGTTTGCAACGGACTTTGGCGCAGAGTCCTGCCTTGCAGACTGTGTATGAGTTCCGACAGCGCCTGCAAGCGCTATGGGAAAACAACACACTTTCCAATGAAAACCTGCTGCAACAATTCAAGGAGTGGTGTGCCCAAGCGGATATCGCCGGGATCGCTACGCTGCGAGAGTTTTCTCTGCGACTTCGAGCCTATCGTCTGCAACCTGCCTGATTGCTTGATCAGTCACAAACAAAAACCCGCCGAAACGCGGGTTTTTTTGCTGGTGTTACTGGAGCTTTGTAGTGTGAAGTTGGCGGTGCCTGCGATGAATGACAGAAATCTTCACTGCCGCTATTCACTACTTGATTTTCGCTTCCTTGTATGCGACGTGTTTGCGGACTACTGGGTCGAACTTCTGCATCTCCATCTTGTCCGGATGCAGGCGGCGGTTCTTGGTGGTGGTGTAGTAATGGCCGGTGTCGGCGCTGGAAACCAGTTTGATTTTTTCGCGCATTATTAATCCTTCAGACTTTTTCGCCGCGGGCGCGGATATCAGCGACTACCTGCTCGATTCCTAGCTTGTCGATGGTGCGCATGCCTTGGGACGATACCCGCAGGCGTACGAAGCGTTTCTCACTTTCCAGCCAGAAGCGATGTGCGTGCAGGTTCGGCAGGAAACGCCGACGGGTTTTGTTGTTGGCGTGCGAGACGGTGTTCCCGGTGACCGGGCCTTTGCCTGTGACCTGGCAGACTCTCGACATGACGGGATCCTCTGTAAAGCCTTTCGCCCAGGCTGGGTGAAAGGGCGGTCATTTTAGCAGCCGGCTCTTATTTGGCAAGCCACAGAGGTTACAAAAGGCCACGTTCCGCAAAAGAAACCGCCTCACCGTCGCCCACCACGAAGTGGTCTAGCACCCTGATATCCACCAGCGCCAAGGCCTCTTTAAGCCGTAAGGTCAGTCGTCGATCCGCATCGCTGGGTTCAGCTACTCCGGATGGGTGGTTGTGGGCGAAGATGATTGCTGCGGCATTGTTGCCAAGTGCCTTGCGCAATACTTCCCTGGGATGAACACTGGCGCCATCCAGGGTGCCGTGAAAAAGTTCTTCGAATGCAATCATGCGATGCCGATTGTCGAGGTACAGGCAACAAAACACTTCCTGAGGCAGATCCCGCAAACGAGTGATGAGGTATTGCCGTGTAGCGGCCGGATCTGTGAGTGGCTTGCCACGTTGCAGGGCTTCACCCAGATGCCGACGGGCTATCTCAAGCACGGCTTGTAGCTGGGCGTATTTCGCCGGACCTAGGCCGTGTGCCGAGCACAGGTGATTGCGCTCTGCCGCCCATATCCCGCGCAGGCCGTCGAATTCAGCGAGTAATCCCCGCGCCAGATCCACGGCAGTTTTCCCGCGGGTACCAGTGCGCAGAAAAATGGCGAGGAGTTCCGCATCCGACAGAGCCTGGGGGCCGCGGGCCAGCAGTTTTTCCCGGGGCCGTTCAGCCAAGGGCCAGTCGTTGATCGCCATCCTTAGCGCCTTTTTGTCCAGTGTGACCAGGAGAGTGTGCCCAAATGGGTTGTGGGAGTAAATGCATTGGCTACGAAACTGCCTTTTTTGTGCTTTTGTAGGGATTGTTCGCGAAGAATTGACCGGATGACGATCGCCCGTATAATGCCGCGCTCCTTTGCGCGAGAGGTACCTCCGGCAAAGGGAAATTCCTTGGAAAATCCATTGACCAGACAAGCGCGGCCTGTATAATGGCCGGTCTGCTTGGGGTATCTCCCAAGTCCGTTCTTTAACAGCACAATCAAGTAACTTGTGTGGGCGCTCGCGTCAGGGTTTGAGTATGCAAGCCTTAAGACGAAGAGTGGCCCAAAATTGAGAACAGTAGTTCAAAGATTTCGGGTTCAACTCAGACATCGCTAGTTTTACTAGCTTTAATTGAAGAGTTTGATCCTGGCTCAGATTGAACGCTGGCGGCATGCCTAACACATGCAAGTCGAACGGCAGCATGACATGTAGCAATACATGTTGATGGCGAGTGGCGGACGGGTGAGTAATGCATAGGAATCTGCCCAGTAGCGGGGGACAACCCGGAGAAATCCGGGCTAATACCGCATACGCCCTACGGGGGAAAGCGGGGGACCGAAAGGCCTCGCACTATTGGAGGAGCCTATGTCGGATTAGCTAGTTGGTAGGGTAACGGCCTACCAA
>JBOIBD010000046.1:0-15837 GCA_050739415.1 Gammaproteobacteria bacterium
GGACCACCGTCTCCAAGGATTCCATCTCTTGGGCCTGGGTATCGGTTTCATGGTCGTAGCCCAGCAAATGCAAGCTTCCGTGCACCGTCAAGTGCGCCCAATGGCTTTCAATCGCCTTGTTCTGCTGCGCCGCTTCGCGTAGCACGACTGGTGCACAGATCACCAGATCGCCCAGCAATGATGTTTGTATACCCGCGGGCAGCGACGCGGGAAATGACAGGACATTGGTAGGGTAATCTTTGTGCCGGTAAGTCCGGTTGAGTGTGGCGCTCTCGACTTCGTCCACGAGACGGATAGTCAGCTCGGCCGAAACGCGACGCCCCGCCAATGCAGCGTTAACCCAGCGAGTGAATCGTGCCCCGGTCGGCAGTGTTTTAACCTGCGTCGCTTTCTGAACGGTAATTTTTATGCCCTTCACCATTGGTTCTCAGCTCAAGAATTACATCAATATCGCGGCGAGTGCAGATTTTTGCTCCTGCATTGCCGCATTTCCGCCTTTCAAGCCGGGCTTCCTGTCCGGCTTGAAAGCCCAGGGCATATATCCATGTATGCCCGTTCGCTGCTATCGCAGCTCACCCCCGGCGGTCATCACCGCTCCCACAAATCTATAATTTAGCCCTTGTAGGAGCGGTCGTATCGACCGCGATGCATTTCGCGACGGATACCGCCGCTCCCACAAATCCAAGTCCTGATTCTCGTTGGAGCGACCGTCTCGACCGCGATGCATTTTGCGGCGGATACCGCCGCTCCTTCAAATCCACAATCTGACCTTTGTGGGAGCGGTCGTACCGACCGCGATGCATTTCGCTCCTACAGCCACATTGCATCCCACAACGGATATTGCCCTATATCTTCCACGAGCCCCGCTCTTAAAGGGTTGCCTAAGATATAACGCGCTAACTTTCGCAAATCTTCATCCCCACGCACCGCATGGTCATGATAACCAGATTGCCAGAATGCTTTGCCCTTGCATTGCAAATGTTCATTCAATATTCTCGCCGTGTAATCCTTAAACGAACGCATCAGACCATGCAGTTGCCCTCGTTCACCTAGGATCAACAGCCAGTGCATATGATCCGGCATTACAACCCATGCCAAGCTTTCGCTCCACCCCATGCGGTCATGATGTGCAATAGCTTGGGCTATTATGCGGCCACCTACCAAATCCGTGAATACAGGGCGGCGCTGCGCCGTTACGATTGTGAGGATGTAGGCACGTCCGGATTCCGATACACGGCCCTTGCGTAAATCACGTGATCTTGGCATGGCTCTCATCCCTGAGATATAAACTATTAACTATCGCGGCGAGTGCAGATTTTTGCTCCTGCAAAATCCGCATTTCCGCCATCCATGGCGGTCATCACCGCTCCCACAAATCTAAAGCCTATTCTTGTGGGAGCGGTGTCCGATGTACACAGATGTACAAGTGCTGCGGGAGGCATGGATGCCGGAAGCAGCCCCGCCGCGATTCCGCATTATCTTCACCGTTTCGGATCCTCCGGCGGATCACGTTGCTCGTAAGCGCTCACGATTCGCTGCACTAGTGGATGACGCACCACGTCCGCGGCGGTGAAGAACGTGAAACTTACACCGTCCATGCCGCGCAATAAATCCACTGCGTCACGCAACCCGGAACGTTGTGATCGTGGGATATCCATCTGGGTAATGTCGCCGGTAACCACGGTCTTCGAGCCGAAACCGATACGCGTCAAAAACATTTTCATCTGGTCAATAGTAGTGTTCTGGGCTTCATCCAGAATAATGAATGCTTCATTCAAAGTACGGCCGCGCATAAATGCCAGCGGCGCCACTTCGATCACTCCGTGTTCCAGCAGGCGGCTTACCCGCTCGAAACCCAGCATCTCGTAGAGCGCGTCATAGATGGGGCGCAGGTAAGGATCCACCTTCTCCGCCATGTTACCGGGCAAAAATCCCAGGCGCTCGCCGGCTTCCACCGCGGGGCGCACCAGTACCAGCCGCCGCACCTGGTCTCGATTCAAAGCCGCCACCGCGCTGGCCACAGCCAGATAGGTTTTGCCTGTGCCCGCTGGCCCGATACCGAAGGTGAGGTCATGCGCGGCAATATTCTGCAGATAACGCCGCTGATTTGGGCCGCGTCCGTGCACGCGGCCTTCCTTGATGGGGATTACGATCTCGTCTGCACTCTCCGCTCCGTCTTTTTGCATCAACAAAGCTGCCACTCCGGATTTTTGCAGAGATAAATGCACGGTCTCGCGACGGATACGCTCATAAGCGGTGGCAGCATAAAGATTCTTCAGGACAGCGGCAGCGACTTGTGCCGATTGCGCGTCACCGATGATGCGGAACTGGTTGCCGCGATTGTTGATCTCCACACCTAAACGCTGCTCGAGTTGGCGCAGATGCTCATCGAACTGACCGCAAAGATTCGCTAGTCGGTCATTATCGGCTGGCTCAAAAGCCAAATCGAGGGAAACTGGGGCCGCTTCAGCCAAGGTTCTGACCGGCGGCTAAACGCGGCTGAAGATCAGGCTTATGACGTGTCTCAGAATGTACCACTCGCCCGCGCAGGGAATTCTGTTTTACATGCGTGATGACCACATCGGCAAACTGGTTGATGAGTCGCGCATCGCCCGCGAAGTTCACCCAGCGGTTGCATTCAGTCCGGCCGGCAAGCTCGCGCGGGTTCTTGGTTGAAGGCCGTTCCACCAGCACCCGCTGGATAGTCCCCACGAGATGCTGCATATACACCTGACCGAAGTCATGGATCCGCGCCTGCAAGCATTCGAGCCACCGGATCTTTTCTGCTTGTGACACATCATCGTGGAATGACGCCGCAGGTGTACCGGGACGGCGGCTGTAAATGAAGCTGAAAGCCTGATCGAATTGGATGTCTTCCACCAATTTCAGGGTCGCTTCGAAATCCTGTTCGGCCTCACCCGGAAAACCCACAATGATGTCGGTGGACAGACTAATGTCCGGCCGCACTTCGCGCAGTTTCCTGATTTTCGCCTTGTACTCCAGCACCGTATAGTTGCGTTTCATGGCAGCGAGGATTCGACCGGAGCCGCTTTGTACCGGTAGATGCAGATAATTCGCAAGCTTGGGTTGATCGGCGAATGCCTGAATCAACCGCTCACCGAATTCCATGGGATGGGAAGTTGTAAAACGGATGCGTTCGATGCTGTCCATGGCCGCCACGTATTCGATCAGCAGCGCCAGATCCGCAATAGCTCCGTCGTGCATGATCCCACGGTAACCATTCACATTCTGACCCAGCAGCGTGACTTCCTTGATACCCTGCTCCGCCAGTCCTGCGATCTCAGCGATAACATCGTCGAACGGCCGGCTCACTTCCTCACCGCGCGTGTACGGCACTACACAGAATGTGCAGTACTTGCTGCAGCCTTCCATGATGGATACGAAGGCAGTCGCGCCTTCCGCCCGTGGTGGCGGCAGATTGTCGAATTTCTCGATCTCGGGAAAGGAAATGTCCACCACCGGATGGTGTGTCCGGCGGGTTTCTTCGAGCATTTCCGGCAATCGGTGGAGCGTTTGCGGCCCGAATACCAAATCCACGTACGGCGCGCGCTTGACGATACCTTCACCTTCCTGGCTGGCGACGCAACCACCGACCCCGATTATCAATTCCGGATTCTTTTGTTTGATCTCGCGCCAACGGCCCAATTGTGAGAATACTTTCTCCTCGGCTTTCTCGCGTACCGAACACGTGTTGAGCAAAATCACATCGGCTTCTTCCGCCAGCTCGGTTAACCCGAAACCATGGGATTCCTGCAGCACGTCCGCCATTTTCGCGGAGTCGTACTCGTTCATCTGGCAACCAAAGGTTTTGATGTGGAGTTTGCCGGACATGGAATTATGCTCAGGATTTCGCCGCGGCATGTAAGGCATGATCAAGTGTCACGAGCTCGGCGTCGAGCTTGTGCGCGCGCCAGAGGTAACTGGCATCATAAGCCGTCAATTTTTTTGACCCAGCCAACAATATAACATCATTTACATCCACGTTCAGAAATTCAATAGCCAAGCGGCCAAGTAACATCAGGGCTTCCAACAATGCGGTTCATTGAGCCGGATGCCGATTGAGCTTTTTCATATAAATATTCATCACTTCCAATGGCAGCAACGCAGGAGCCACTAATCGGCATTCACGTAATCGGGTAGCAATTTGACCCCCCACGGGTTCCCCGAACAGCATCGCACCCATTGCGGAAGTATCAACGACTTTAACGGGCATCCCGGTCTTCTCTGACCACGGCCACGGACTCAGCGGGTGTACGTAGTCCCAGGCGCTGGACCTCTGACATCATCGCTGCAGTGTCTAGCAGCGCTTCTTCATTCGCGACTGTTTCCAGAATCGCGATCAACTCGCCCTGGAGTGAGCGATGATGCCGCACGGCCCGGATTTTAAGGCGTTTGACTACTGCTTCAGGGGCGTTCTTGATTGAAAGATTGACTCCCATAGGATACCTCCATTTTGGTATCAGAAATACACCACTACGATACCGCAAATATTATCATCGTGAATGCGCAATCCTAGACGTAGCCACCGGGATTCGTCCTCTGCCAATTCCAGGCATCCCGGCACATGTCATCCAAATCCAGCCGTGCCTGCCAGTTCAGCAACTGTGCAGCGAGCTTGGTGTCTGCATAGGTCACCACCGTATCACCGGG
Source organism: Gammaproteobacteria bacterium (assembly GCA_050739415.1). Classification (GTDB taxonomy): domain Bacteria; phylum Pseudomonadota; class Gammaproteobacteria; order Natronospirales; family REEB76; genus REEB76. Next base: position 4,672 of record JBOIBD010000046.1, read on the forward strand.
GCGGCGGTTTGTAATCCGATATGGAATCTTGACTTGGTTCACGCGCTCGAAGTTGCGCACCATTTCGAGGACGCTGGTACCGTGTCCGGTGCCCAGATTGATGCTGCTAAAACCCGATGAACCCTTGAGAAATTGCAACGCCCGCAGATGTCCCTCCGCCAAATCCACAACGTGGATGTAATCACGGATGGCAGTGCCGTCGAGTGTCGGATAATCATCTCCGAAGATCGACAGTTCATTTCTCCGCCCTACTGCCACCTGACAGATATACGGCATCAGATTGTTGGGTGTCTGCTGAGGTGCCTCGCCGATCATACCGCTTGAGTGTGCGCCCACCGGATTGAAATAGCGCAGCGCTACGGCACGGAATTCCGGTTCAGCATGGCATTGATCCTGAAGTATTTCCTCGACGATCAATTTGGTGCGCCCATAAGGATTTACTGGGTCCGTGGGTGATTGTTCGCCTATAGGCGAAGCCGCGTCTTGACCATACACCGTCGCCGATGAACTGAATACGAAGGTCTTCACGCCGTGTTCACGCACAGCATCCAGCAGTTTGAGACTGCCGGCAACATTGTTATCGTAATACTTCAAGGGATCTGTCACGGATTCAGCTACGGCTTTGACACCCGCAAAGTGAATCACTGCATCTATCGGTTGCTCAGCCAGCAGTCGCTCCAACCCGGCCGAGTCGCGCATATCGAGCTTAAAAAAGACTGGTCGTTTCCCGGTTATTTCCTCGATGCGTCCGAGCACCAGATCCGAACTGTTGGATAAGTTGTCGGCAATCACGACCTCGTGGCCCGCAGTCAGCAACTCAACGCAGGTATGCGAACCGATATAGCCGGTGCCGCCGGTGACCAAAGTTCTCACAGCTGCACGCCCTTCATTTTTCCCAGGTTTCAACAAAAAGTCGAGGATACACCTTGGATCTGCCGGCTCATGATCCCCTTGCCATCACTGCTTACTTCACCACTTGCAGATGCGGGTGTGTGTGGCGCTGTTTACGCTGTTCCAAAGTCAGGGTGGGGTTGAACTCCGGCACCAGAGCTTTCAGTTCCAGCAGAGCGCGCTCCTGATCGTTCGATAGGACGACCTGCATCAAGCGCGCCAAACCAGCACGGATAGTCTCCATATCCACGCTGCCACCACTGGCCAGCAGTACCTTGGGGTGCACGGTGCGCTGCAGTTCTTCCTGTGCGTAGAAAAGTTCCTCATGCAGCTTCTCGCCCGGCCGCAGGCCGATGTATTTGATACGGATATCCCGCTCTGGTTGAAGGCCGGAAAGCAGGATCATTTTCTCGGCGAGATCGCGGATAAGCACCGGCTCACCCATGTCCAGGACGAAAATCTCGCCGCCTTTGCCGATGGCGCAGGCTTGCAGGATGAGGCTGGCGGCCTCCGGAATGGTCATGAAAAAGCGGGTGATCTCCGGGTGGGTCACCGTCACCGGTCCGCCGTCGGCGATTTGCTGCTCGAACAGCGGCACCACCGAACCGGCGGAAGCCAGCACATTGCCGAAACGCGTGGTGATGAAGTGTGTGCCGCCTGGCTGGCTCAAGCCCTGGCAATACAGCTCGGCAACGCGTTTTGTGGTACCCATGACATTCGTCGGGTTCACCGTCTTGTCGGTGGAAATCAACACGAAGGTCTCGACACCGTGCTTCGCAGCAGCATCCGCCACCGCACGCGTGCCGCAGACATTGTTCAGGATGCCGGATATCACGTTGTCTTCGACCAGCGGCACGTGTTTGTAGGCGGCGGCATGAAACACCACCTGGGGTTTGTATTGCGCGAACAGCGCATCAACGTTGTGTTCGTCGCATACGCTGCCGAGCATTGCATTGAAAACCAGCGCAGGATAAGTTGAACTCAGCTCACGCTCGATGTGATATAAATTATATTCACTGCTATCCAGCACGATCAGCACGCCAGGATCATGCTTGCCGATCTGCCTGCACAATTCCGAGCCGATGGAGCCGCCGCCGCCGGTGACCAGAACGCGCTTGCCCTTGATGAATGCGGCAACAGCCTGCTGATCAAGTCTTACCGGATCTCGCCCCAAAAGATCCTCAACGGTGACGGCCCGCAGGCGCGAGACTTCCACCCGGCCACCAGCCAATTCCGCCAGTGACGGCAGCGTACGGCACTTGACACTATGCTGCGCGCATTGCATCACGATTTTATTCATCACCGCGCTGGATGCCGATGGCATGGTCACCAACACCATCTCGATGGCCAACTCGTCTATAAGACTGGATATGTCGTTCGTGGTTCCGCGTACCCGCACGTTGCGGACATCGTGTCCCTGTTTGGCCGAAGAGTCATCCACGAAAGCCACCGGTGTGAACTGGCGGGAGTGCTCCAGATCGCGCACCAGCATCTCGCCTGCCTTGCCGGCGCCGGCAATCAGCACTTTCGGTCCGCGACCGGAATCCAGGTGCAGGGTTTTATCGCGCACCATCCTGTAGATGAGGCGCGCACTCGTGACGCCGCCAAACAGAAGTATGGGATACAAGATCAATACCGACCGGGGCGTATTACCGAGGCGCCACAGCATGAAACACAGGATCGCGGTGACGACAGCACCCGCCGCCACTGATTTCGCCAGCCGCAGCAGGTCGGGTATGGATGCATAACGCCAGATACCGCGATAGCAACCGAACAGCCAGAAGGTAATGGCATGCACGGGGATAGCGATCGTCGCAAGTTCGATGACGCTCCTTAATGCCGCATGGTCAAGCACATGCAGATTGAGGCGCATCCAGAACGCCAGCAGGATGCTGACTGGCACCCAGGCGATGTCATGGATAAATATATAAAATCGTCTATCGAGAATTCGCATTGCCTTCACACCGTCCTGATTCCGGCCCCTGCGGTGATGACAGTGACCCTTGCACAGCCGGATGTTCCCGGCCTGAGATATAACGAGCTTGTCCCCCACCCGTTTACTTGGCTAGTATTTTAACACAAGCGTTATGTGGGCCTGGGAAAAGGTAGAAGCGGTATCACCCTTATCTCTAAATATCATAATCCGGGTAGCACGATTTTAGTTTGCGGGCGCGGAGTCCGATGTACAGGGAAATTGTAGGAGTGGCCGTTCCGGCCGCAATGATTGCGGTGAGTATCGCCCCTCCTACACGAGGAGACGTGGCAGATTTTTACTCCTGCATTGCTGCATCTCCGCCTTTCAAGCTCTGCATCCTGCTTCGCCTGAAAGTCCAGGGCTGCCATCCTTGGCAGCCCGCTCATTGTTTCACGATTCACCCCTGGCAGTCAGACACCGGGAGCAGCCCGGTCGCGATGGATTCCTGGAATAACTCTTGTAGGAGCGGTCGTCTCGGCCGCGATCCTCAATCATGGTTCAACCTCGAAAAATGGCCACCGTTGTTCGCAGTATGACACCAAGATCAGACCAGAAGTTAGCCTGTTTGGCATATTCCAGATTCAGACGAATCTTCTCAGGCATAACGGAGTTGATATAAGTGTGTTCCGGTTGCGTCGCCTCACCGAGTAACTGGCTCTCACGTTTGAAATGGATCGAAGCGGGATCAGTAATGCCCGGCGTCAGGTCCAAAACTTTGCGCTGTTCTTCGGTATACAGCTTCACATAGTGTTCAACTTCAGGTCGTGGTCCGACCAAACTCATTTCTCCAGTCAGAACATTGAATAACTGCGGCAGCTCATCAAACTTTGTCTTGCGCAGCCAGTCGCCCATCCATGTAATTCGCAGATCGCTGCCGATCGTCAGAGCCCCCCCTAGACTCTCGGCATCCTTCACCATGGTACGAAATTTCCAGATCAGGAACGGCCCGCCTTGGTGGCCTATCCTTTCCTGCTTGAAAAATATCGGACCCGGGCTCGAAGTCTTTATTAGCAAAGCTACAAACACAAATAGCGGAGAAAGAAGCACGATTCCGATAGCCGCCGCGATAATATCAAAACATCTTTTGGAAATCCTCATTTTTTATTTTTCTTCACCACATCCATAACGGCCTCAATCACGTCATCCACATCCCCGTCAGACAGGCCGGGATGCAGCGGCAGACTCAATGCTCGCGAATAATGATCTGCGGCGACCGGAAAATCGTCCGGTTTGTAGCTATATTTATCCCTATAGTAAGGATGGATATGCACCGGGATGAAATGCACCGACGTACCGATATTCCTCCGTTTCAGTTGCTCAATAAACTCATCACGGCTGATCTTCAGCAGTGCCAGTCTGAGTCTGAGCACATACAGGTGCCAGGCATGCTCTATGTAATCCCTTGTCACGGGGCACTGCAGGGCCTCAACTTTAGAGAAGGCGGCCTGATAGGCGGCAACCACCTGACGTCGCCGCGCCTGGAAACGCTCCAGTTTCTTCAATTGACACAGGCCGATGGCCGCCTGGATATCGGTCATGTTGTACTTGAACCCCGGCAGCACCACCTCGTAATACCAACTGGCCCCTTTGCCATAGCGCTGCCAGGCATCCCGGTTCATGCCATGCAGGCTCACAATACGGGCCTGCTCCAGGAATTCCGGTGGTCCGGTCAACATACCGCCCTCGGCCGTAGTCAGGTTCTTGGTCGCGTAAAAGCTGAATGCAGTCGGATTGCCAAACGACCCGATGAACTGCCCTTTATATTTTGCAGGCAAGGCGTGGGCCGCATCCTCTATGACATGCAATTTGTGTTCCCGGGCAATCGCCATAATCTCATCCATATCCACGGGATGACCGGTGTAGTGCACAGGCAAGATGGCTTTGGTGTGTGGTGTGATGACCTTGCGGATGTTCTCTGGGTCTATGTTCAAAGTATCCGGCTGCACATCCACGAATACGGGTTTGGCTCCCACATGCTCGATGACGTTGGCCGAGGCGGCAAATGTCATGGGCGTGGTGATCACCTCGTCCCCCGGGCCGATTCCGAACGCCACCAGTGCCACATGCAGGCAGGCCGTACATGAATTCAATGGCAAAGCCGCTTTTACACCAAGATAACCGGCAAACTCATCGGCAAAACGCCTGGTCTTCGGACCGGTGGTAATCCAGTCCGATTTCAGAGTATCAACAACCTCGTCAATCTCCTCCTGCCCGATAGAAGGTGGCGAAAACAGCAAGAATTTATCGCGCATGGAATATATACTCCGGGAACTGATTCTCAATGATTTACTTTAGGTGCAGCTGCCGGTTGATTGACATTTTCGAGTTGAGCAAGCCAATCATCCACTATCTTCGTCCAGCTCAGCTTCCGTTCCACGAAACGTCGGCCGTTTTGACCGTATTTCGCAGCCACTTCCGGGTTACGCACAATATATTCAATCGCTGCTGCCAATGCTGAAGCATCCCCAGGTTTGACCACTATTCCAGCATCGGCTTCCTGAATCAGGCGCGCACCTTCGCCCGCGCCACTATAGATAACCGGTTTACCCGAGGCCATGATGGGGAATATTTTTGAGGGTCGCGCACCTTCAAATATTGGCAACGGTTTAAGGCTGGCAAGCCCAGCCAAGGCGATTGAGTATAGTCTCGCTACGTATTCTGGAGGTTGAGGACGAAGGAAACTCACGTTATTCAGCATAAGCTCCTTGGCCATTTTGGTCAGTTCAATGCATTCGGAACCGTCACCAATGAACACCAGATGAACAGTGGGCAACTGACCGGCGACTTGCGACATTGCCTGCAGCGCTACTTCAAGTCCCTGGGCATAGCCCAGCGTTCCGGCATAAAGAATCACTCGCTTGCCATCAAAACCCAATTCGCTTGCAAGTTTCCAATCCAATTCACTTGGGCTGAATGTGACAGTATCAACGCCATTCGGAAAGAAAAGGACTTTCTCTACAGGAACTTTTTTGCTATGAATCAAGGAATTCCGTATGCCCTCAGTCACCCCATTGATATAGTTTGCACGACGGTAGCACCAGCGTTCGAATATGCGGATCATGTTGACTGTAATACCTTCCTTCATCAATCCCATCTGTGTAATGCTGTCTGGCCAAAGATCTGCCACGTTTAAAATCAACTTCGCACGCCAAAACAGATTGAAAAAAACTACCGGTAACATTACAAATGGTGGTGGGGATTCCACCAACACAACATCGGGCTTTCCGGCCCGAATGAGCGGCACACACACCATGAAAGTAAAAGAGAGGTAATTAAGCATGCGCCGAAATCCGGCGCCCATAGCCGCATATAGCCAGATACGTTGTATCCGATAACCGTTCAATTCTTCCCTTGTATAAAAATGTCGCCGGTATTCCGTGAGTATCCTGCCGGTCGGATAATTAGGCATACCGGTGACCACTTCGACCTTATGACCCATTTCAACAAGGGTCTTGGTCACCGCCGCAAGCCGTACCTGTGGAGCACCGATTTCTGGCGGGTAATATTGAGTAACGATAAGAAAACGCATGTATTTAACGCATCAGGGCCGCAGCAACCAGATGCGCACTATTACCCGTACCATAAGGTGCACGGACTGCGGATTTCCCTTTTTGGGCGTTTAAGATCGCGTTACAGATCCGTGAGACATCGTTCGGTGTTACTAAGGTATTCCAACCCATCTCTACTAACTCAACCCACTCCGTTTCACTTCGCAATGTAACGCAGGGCACTTTGTGAAAAAATGCTTCTTTCTGCACCCCTCCAGAATCCGTGGCTATCGCTTTGGCATTCAGCTCCAGCATCACCATATCTAGATACCCAACCGGATCGACAAGCAGGACTCCCGATCTTTCTAATTTGAGCGCGATATCACCAGTCAGCATCTTACGTGCGCGTGGGTGCAAAGGCAAAACGACCGGCAATTCATTTGCCACACGGCACAACCCATCAAGGATTGTATGAAGCCTCACAGGATCATCAACGTTTTCCGCGCGGTGCACAGTCGCCAATATATAACCACCGGCTTTCACTTCAAGATGACGCAGTATTCCCGATTCCGCGCGTGCTTTCTCGGAATAAAACAGCGCCACGTCATACATGACGTCCCCCACTTCATGCACGGATTCACCGAAGATGCCCTCATTGGCGAGATTTGCGACAGCGATAATCGTAGGCGCAAACAGTATATCGGCGATGTGATCGCTCACGACCCGATTGATTTCTTCAGGCATGTCGCGATTGAATGACCGCAAGCCAGCTTCCACATGAGCGAGAGGGATACGTAGTTTTGACGCCGCCAAGGCACCAGCCAATGTCGAATTGGTATCACCATAGACTAAAACCCAGTCAGGCTGTTCCCTAAGCAAGATCTCTTCGATTCCCTCGAGCATACGTCCGGTTTGCATCCCGTGATTCCCTGAACCGATTCCAAGATTGTATGCCGGTTCTTGGATTTCCAATTCCCGAAAGAACACCTCCGACATTCCATAATCGTAATGCTGGCCAGTATGCACCAGAATCTCCTGACAGTTTTTAGTTTGACGCAAAACCCTGGAAACAGCAGCGGCTTTAATAAATTGCGGGCGTGCCCCCAGAATGGTCAATATTTTCACAGCAGCCCTTCGTAATAGGTAATCAGTTTACTGACTTCAGTTGACCAGTTGTATCTCTCCAAGACTGCCTGCCGCCCTGCCTTGCCCATTCTCACCGCATTTTCTGGGTGATTCACCAATTCTTGAATGGCCTCCGCGATAGCTTTTGGCGACATTGGATCAACACAAAGCCCTGCCCCTGCTCCGTCAATTATCCTTCGCCACAATGGAAAATCGGAGGCAATCACAGGCAGCTCGGCAGACATATATTCAAACAGTTTGTTGGGCTGAGCCTCTATATGATTCGGTACAGGAAAATATGTCAGGATCCCCGCAACCGATTCACTCATAACCTCCCGCACCCCCGCGCGCTCTACTTGCCCCCGGTAATCTACTTGCCCCCAGCCGTGTAGCAACCTCAGTTCGCTTTCAAAAGATCGGTCGGAAAACTGGCCACATAGCACTAGCCGAATACCCGGAATGAATCCCAATGCCTCGATCAAGGGTTTAATACCACGAATTCGCGAAAGACCGCCGACGTAACACACCTGATTTCGGCGTTCATAACCATCTGCAGGAGGTGCGAGTTCATACGGCAGAGGATAATTATTGACATTTACCGTATTCTGATTAATCCGTGAGAAGCGCTCAGAAATATGCGGCGTCGCAGCTACCACTCCGTCAAGCTGCTTTGAGATAAATATTTCTAGCTTTTCAAAGCCCCAGGATATAACCCAGCGAAGTGCAGAATGAATCCAGAATTTGCTGAGTATCTGACGCGGCACATCCTCATGCACATCATAGATAACTTTGTATCCTCTAAACTTCAAGAGAAGCCCCCATGGGAGCAGTTCCGGATCGTGGAAATGGAATATATCTGCTTTTTCCCGGCAAGCACGCCGGTAAACACGTAGAGTGGTAAGAAACATGCGCCTTAGCCGCCCGGATACTCTAGGTACGCCCAATATCCTTACCCCGGTCTCGACGTGATCATCAGTCCCGGGAGCAATCAGAGTCACATCGAACCCACGATTGACAAGACTCACGCACTCTTTTGAGAAGATTCTTACATCATCATGAGCATGAACAGAAGTGAGATGGACGACCCGCACATTTTCACGCATGAGCAACGGCTTCCTTCTCTTCAACCGAAGAAATCCGTACGCTTACCAGATAGGTGATTGCGGTCGCTAACATCATCCAGTTGACCGATTGGGTCAGATAGGTGCTGTTCTCATTACATACGAAGAAATAGCCCACCAAGACCAGCAAGATAGATTCATGCACGCACACCATGGCCGGGTTATTCTCAAATAAAGCCAGTTTTCTGCCCCCCAGTGCGCGCAGCAACATAAAACCGAATAAAAATATAAAGCCAATCAGCATAAAGATGCCGTATTCAGCTGTAATCTCTATCCAGAAGCTATGCGGGTCAATATCAGTTCCGGTCCAATACACTGCGCCGTGTGCCATCACTGCCTCGAAACCGCCAGCCCCTACTCCGAACCCGCCACTGTGCAGCAACATATGTATGCCGTTCAGGATCAAGTTAAGGCGGATGGTGAGAGATTGGTGACCGGAGAACCCCTGGTTGACAAGAATCGCCAGTTTATTCAACACAACCTGATCGCCATTCCTAACCCAGACGACGGACAAGCCAACCAGGATGCCAACCGCAAACATTAACGTAAAAGACCGCTTCGGGCGCTTGATATTGATTAACCACCACACCAGCATCTGCACTGCGAATGCGATAAGTGACAAGCGCGCGCCCGCCATCAGTATCAGGATCGGCGCACTCACAATCACAGCGGCACGTATCATCATATTCGATGAACTCGGTCGGTTCTTTTCTGAGATAACCAGAACAAATGGCCACGCAAGCACGATAGTTGCCGCAAAATTATTGGGATTACCTAGAGTTCCATACACAATAGACACAAGTTCATAGGAGGGGTGGGCCAATGAGAATGAACTGGTCAGATGCTGTCCGGTAGTCCACTCCCAGATCGCCAGTACTGCACACACGCCATAAGCCACAATCCAGCCACGGCTGAGGCAGGTCACTTTGGTATCCGGGGATATATTCATGGTAAGCAGCGTGGTTATCAGCAGGAAACCGAAAATCAGGGCTTCAATATCTTTCAGCCCGGCGATCGGATCCGGCGTCCAGGACATGGAGGCTATGCCATAGCTAATCCAGAAGAGAAGAAACAGCGCAGAAAACCATCCGAGCGGATCCTGGTGCCAGCGGACTCGGCGATTCATCACAAATATTGAAAATGCTCCAGCCAACACCAGCAGGCGAAACAGGAAAAGCTGACCCACCGGCGTATCAATGGGTAGTGCGTACGAACCCAGAACGGCGGCAACCGGAAGCGTCACAAGGAATAACTGTTTAATCACTTCCGCTGCTCAGCCCTGGTTTCTTTGAGTACCTCATCATATTCAGCCAACAGGCGCGTTCCCACCGTCTGGTATGAGAAATTCGCCACGGCATATTCTCGAATCTCTTTTGTTCTGCGCCTCCAGGCATCCCTCTCGGATATAAATGCCTTCAATGCATCCCGCAACGCCGGTACATCATTGCGAGGGACCAGGTATCCCACTTCCGGCGTCACAAAATCTTCCGGGCCGCCACAGGCGGTGGCAATCACCGGGATACCCATGGACATGGCTTCGATTAGCACGACGCCGAAGGTTTCATGATAACTTGCCAATACTATTGCATCGGCTCTCTCAAGATTCTTCTTGATTTCATTTTCTTGAAGCAAACCCAGAAATGATACATGCATGGGAATATCGAGCCTTTCCGCCAACTGCATCAGATGCTGATATTCAGGACCGTCACCAATAATAGTTAAATGAATGTTATCCGTATCATTCAATATCACTACAAAAGCATGCAAAAGTAATTCTATACCCTTATTTCGAGTCAGAAGAGCAACACAGATGATGTTTATATTCTCATCTTTGTCAGTAATCGTTTCCTTCTTCCAGAAGTCTGTGTCAATGGAATTAGGAATAATACGGATTCTTGCCGGATCACAACCAAGTGATTGCAGTTCACGATCCAGTTCAGCGCTTACACAATTGATGCGTTCCACTGCACCAAATGTCTGTTTGATAAATGGTATCTGCCAGTCTTTAATCAGGCCCCTGGCATAAGCGCTAGAATGCTCCGTCACCACAAATGGAACTCCATATTTGCGGCTGATCTCCGATGCGGCAACGCCCGCCCATAGCACGCTTTGAGCATGGATGATGTCCGGCCGCCCGTATTTCTCGATATAGATGTCATAAAGCCTGTGGCATTTGCGGCGCCAGAGTTTGCCGCTTATCCAATGAAGCTTGGGGGTATTCCATCCATTCCAGAACAAGTGTGGTATAGACGCGCGTTCGACAAACTCGAGGTTCCAGCGATTGTTCAATATCTTCCCGAACCTGATGGACCCAAATCCCCTGAGATCAGGGTAAATAACCCCCACCCTGGCGCCGGTTGACTGGATTGCTTTGGCCTGTTCCAGAAAGAACTTCCCACTGATCGGGTTATATCTGGTTGGGTACCAAGAAGGAATCATCAATACGTGCATGTCACCAATTCCAATCGTGCCGCATAATCCGTGTTAACCCATATATTCCCAACAAGCTCATAGATACCAAACTGAAAATTACATATTGGATATCAGTCAGTCGCAATCTTATCAA
>JBOIBD010000047.1:0-15655 GCA_050739415.1 Gammaproteobacteria bacterium
GATAGGTGATCATGATGGCGGCAAGATCGTCTTTGTGCTGCTCTGCTTTGGATTTCAGATCCGCAATGTCCACGTTGCCGTGATCGTCACAGGCGACCACCACCACCTGCATTCCAGCCATGTGTGCAGACGCCGGATTGGTGCCGTGCGCGGAGGATGGGATCAGCACGACTTTGCGCTGGCCCTGACCGCGGGATTCGTGGTATGCCTTGATGATGAGCAGGCCGGCGTATTCACCCTGCGAACCGGCGTTGGGTTGCAGGGAAACCGCGGCGTAGCCAGTAGCAGCCACCAGCATCTGTTCGAGTTGCGCGATCATCTCGCGATAACCGGCAGTCTGCTCCGGTGGTGCAAACGGATGTATGTGTGCGAATTCAGGCCAGGATACCGGCAACATCTCACTCACGGCGTTCAACTTCATGGTGCAGCAACCCAGCGGAATCATGCTGCGATCCAGCGCCAGATCCTTGTCGGCCAGGCTGCGCAAATAACGCAACATCTCGTGTTCCGAATGATAGCGGTTGAATACCGGATGGCTAAGATAGGCGCTGGTGCGTTTCAACGTCGCCGGATAGTCCATATCCACTTTACCGTCCAATACCGCAACGCTGCGTACGTCCCCGCCATGACCAGCGGCCTCGGCAAACACTTTCAACAGCGTCATCACATCGTCGCGGGTGGTGGTTTCGTCCAGCGAAATCGCCACCTGCTGATCGCTTATCACGCGCAGATTCATGTGGTGGTTGCGGGCGGCGGCGAGAACCGCGGTCGTGTGAGCGCCTGTCCTGACCGTCAGGGTGTCAAAGAAATGTGTATTGGCAGGCGCATGACCCAACTGCTTAAGTCCGACAGCGAGAATGGCAGTGAGACGATGTACACGTTCAGCAATAGTGCGCAGCCCTTTCGGGCCATGATACACAGCGTACATGCTGGCCATGATGGCGAGCAGCGCCTGAGACGTACAGATATTGGAAGTGGCCTTTTCTCGGCGGATGTGCTGCTCGCGCGTCTGCAACGCGAGCCGGTACGCCGGTTTACCTTGGGAATCCACAGTGACGCCGACGAGGCGTCCCGGCATGGAGCGCTTGAATGCGTCGCGGGTCGCGAGATACGCTGCATGCGGACCACCAAAGCCCATGGGCACACCGAAGCGCTGGGTGTTGCCTATCACCACATCCGCTCCCCATTCACCCGGCGGGGCAAGCAACGTGAGCGCCAACAGGTCAGCGGCTACCACTATGCCAACTTGCTTTGCGTGTAGTTTTTCCGTGAGCGCACGGTAATTCCATACTTCACCGTCAGCGCCAGGGTATTGCAGCAACACACCGAAGCAATCCACGTTGGTCGCTTCGCTGGCTCTGCCCACCCGCACTGTGATATTCAATGGCTTGGCACGGGTCTGCACCACTTCAATGGTTTGTGGAAATACGTTATCCGCAACAAAGTATACTTGTGACGTAGATTTGCTCATGCGCTGCACTAGCGTCATGGCTTCGGCTGCGGCGGTAGCTTCATCCAGCAGCGAGGCGTTGGCGATGTCGAGACCTGTCAGGTCGGTGATCATCTGTTGAAAATTCAGCAGCGCTTCGAGGCGCCCCTGGGAAATCTCCGGCTGATACGGTGTGTACGCGGTGTACCAAGCGGGATTCTCGAACAGGTTGCGCAGGATCACGCCAGGTGTGTGGGTACCGTAATACCCCTGGCCTATGAACGATTTAAATACTTGATTCTTGCTGGCAAGATCACGCAATGTCGCCAGCGCTTCGCGCTCTGATTTTGGTTGGACAAATGGCCCCAGCGGTAGACCGTCCTTGCGGCGGATGCTCGCGGGGACTATCGCATCGATAAGCGCCGCACGGGTGGCAAAGCCGAGCTCTGCAAGCATAGCCTGCTGTGCGTCAGAATCCGGGCCGATATGCCGGCCGATGAAGCCGCCGTGCTGTTCCAGTTCGGAAAGTGTGTTCGATGAAGTCATGGGTAACCCGGCTACTGCGTTCATGATTCAGAAAACCGCTGAAGATAATGTAAGGACATACATCGGATTTTCAATGGCTCTCATCCGCCACCACTTTCTCATAGCCCTTGGCGTCCAGCAGCGTGTTCAGGTCCGCAGCATTCGCTGGCTTGATGCGCATGATCCATGCACCATAAGCATCCTGGTTGATCTGCTCGGGTTTGTCTGCGAGTGCGGCGTTGCCCTCCACCACTTCACCCGCCACCGGACTATATATATCTGACGCAGCCTTCACCGACTCCACGACCGCACAAGATTCGTCGGCCTTGAGCTTGCGGCCTTGCTTCGGCACTTCCACGAACACGACGTCGCCCAGCGCTTCCTGGGCGTGATCGGTAATGCCGACGGTGATGGTGCCGTCACTGCCGGTTTTGATCCATTCGTGGCTCTTGGTGTATTTTAGATCAGCCGGAATCTTGTTCATTTAGTACTCCTAATTCAAATTTGATCGTGGGAGCGGCGGTCTCCACCGCGATTGCTGCGTGCTCCCAGAATATCGCGGCGGAGACCGCCGCTCCTACTGCACCAACACCTTGCCATTGCGCACGAACGGCGGCTTCACCACACGCGCCTTGCAGAGTTTGCCGCGAATATCAACCTGCACCGTGTCACTGGTCGCTACCGGCACGCGCGCCAATGCGATGGAACGTTCCAGTGTCGGCGAGAACGTGCCGCTGGTGATCTCGCCTTCACCGGCACCGTCCACAATCACCTTCTGATGACCGCGCAAAATGCCCTTGTCTTCCAGGAGCAAGCCCACGAATTTACGTTTGGGTCCGGCATCCCGTTGTGCTTCCAATGCTTGGCGACCGATGAAATCACGGTCCAGCGGCTCCCAGGCAAGCGTCCAGGCCAAGCCGGATTCCAAGGGTGTGGTGGTCTCGTCCATGTCTGAGCCGTACAGATTCATGGCCGCTTCCAGGCGCAACGTGTCACGTGCGCCGAGGCCGCAGGGATTGACGCCTTTATTAGCCAGCGCCTGCCAGAAATCCGCGGCTTTTTCCGGAGGCAGCATGATCTCGAAACCATCCTCGCCAGTGTAACCAGTGCGCGCCACGAAAAGATTCTCACCGAAGACCGCAGTGAACGGTTTCAACGCCAAGGCTTTCTCACGCAAACTTGCGGGCAGCAGACCCGCGGCTTTCTCGCGTGCGTTCGGCCCCTGCACCGCGATCATGGCGAGATCACGTTCCGTCAACTTCACGCCGAAGCTCTGTGCCTGCTTCGTGATCCACGCCAGATCCTTGTCATGGGTGGCAGCATTCACCACCATGCGATACCAATCGTCGCACATGTAATACACGATCAGGTCATCTATGATGCCGGCCTGCTCATTGAGCATGCAGCTATAAAGTGCCTTGCCCGGTTCGCGTAGCTTGTTGATATCGTTCGCCAACAGCTTGCGCAAGAATGTGCGCACCTTTGCACCTTCCAGATCCACCACCGTCATGTGCGACACGTCGAACATGCCCGCGTCGCGACGCACCGCGTGGTGTTCCTCGATCTGCGAGCCGTAATTCACCGGCATGTCCCAGCCGCCGAAATCAACGATCCGGGCGCCGGCAGCCACATGTGTGTCATATAAAACGGTGCGCTTGCCCATCTGGACAGAAACTCCACAGCTGAAAATAAAAGGCGGCGGGTAAACCCACCGCCCACGGACCTTTAATCCGGTGAAAGGGCTGTTCCACCGGCAAATAACCGCCGGTGGATATGCAAAATGATACCGGAAAGCCCCGGCCCGCACCACGCGGGCCGCGCTGGCAGCTGTCGGCGTCAGGAATGCGCGGCTTCAGTACTCCCGGCCTTGGTGTCCTGAATCCACTTGTCCACGACTTGCTTGAGAACTTTCAGCGGCATGTTGCCATGTTCGAGGACCGCAGCGTGGAATGCCTTGATGTCGAACTTCGGACCCAGAGCCTGTTCCGCTTGTTTGCGCAGGTTCTGTATCTCGATCTCGCCGATCATGTAGGACAGTGCTTGCCCTGGCCAGACGATGTAGCGATCCACTTCGGTGTTGATGTTCTGAATACTCAATGCGGTGTTGTCTTCAAAATACTTGACGGCCTGCGCACGCGTCCAGCCTTCGGAATGGATTCCTGTGTCCACCACAAGCCGCACTGCGCGCCACATCTGGTAATCCAGATAACCGAACTTTGAGTAGGGATTGTCGTAGAGACCCATTTCATTGCACAAGGTCTCGGTGTACAACGCCCAGCCTTCGCCATAGGAACTGTAGTAATCGAAACGGCGAAATTCCGGCAGGTTTTTCAATTCCATGGCGATGGGAATCTGCAACTGATGACCTGGCCGGCCTTCGTGACAGGTCAGCACCTGAATTTCATATTTCGGCCGCGTCTCCGGTTTGTACAGATTCACCGCCATGTAACCCGCCACGCTGCCGTCGCCCGCGGGCGGCACGGAATACGCCGGATAGGTATCGGGCGCCAGTGCTGCCGGAATCGGGCGCACACCATAGGTCACGCGCGGCAGTATCCACACCGGAAAATACTGCATCAGATGCGGGTCCACGTTCTTGGCTGCAGCGCGGTAGGCCTCGAGCAGATCCTGCGGATTCTTGTAATAAAAGCGCGGATTGGTGCGCAGGTAGTGCAGGAAATCCTGATAGCTACCCTTGAAGCCCACCTGCTTGAAGACCTTCTCCATCTCCGCGTGAATCTGCGCCACTTTCTGCAAACCCAAGTGATGGATCTGTTCCGGCGTCATGTCGGTGGTGGTGTATTGCCGCACCTGATAGGCGTAATACGCTTTGCCGTTTGGCAGATCTTCGGCGGCGATCGTTTTGCGGCAATGAGGCAGATAGTCCTTGTCATAGTAATTCTGGAACTTGCGATAGGCGGGCACCAGAACATTCGCGATAGCGGCTTTGGCATCGGCACGCATCTGCGTCTGCTCCGCTGCCGGGATGATGCTCGGCATGTTTTTGAATGGCGCATAGAACGCACTTTGTTCCGGCTTGGACACGACGTTGGCGGCGATCTGGTGCGGGATGCGTTTCATCACCAGCTGCGGTTCCGTCATGCCGTCCTTGACTCCTTGCCGCATCAAATCCATGGTCTGATTAATAAAGATATTGATCGTTTGCAGACGCTTGATATAGTTCTGGTAATCCTTGGCGTTATCGAAGCGCAGCGTGTGCGTCATCGTGCTCATCGTCTGAATGCCGCCCAATTGGTTCAGCGGCATTAGGTAATCCTTGAACTGGTAACCATCCACCGATTCATCGTAGCGGTACTTGAACAGGTCATAACTTACCTGGTCCTCATAGGAAAGCTGGCTACGGTCAATAGCGGACAGATCCTTGAGTGTCTGGATATCCTCATCATGTTCACGGGCGATGGCCGCGAGACTCACGTCCGGCCAGTTGCCATCGTATTCATGGAAGCCGTCCGCCGAGGCTTCCAGCGGATTCTCGCGCATTTCCCGCTGCCAAGCGGTCTTGAAGAGTTGATGCAGGGCAACTGTGGCTTGATTTTCAGAGCTTTGGTTGGTCGCGGCCCAACTTGATCCCATAAACAGCATGAAAATAAATAAGCCAGCAAGAACTGATAACAGACGATTCATCACATCACCTCCGAAAGCACACGTTATTTAAGAACACGTAGGTTGGGGTGAGTATAACGAACCCCAACAGAATTATTCTGACATTTGTTGGGTTTCGGCTAATGCCTCAACCCAACCTACATTTATTTTATGCGGCCAAAAGTCGCGCAAAATGAATCTCATGTCCTGACAGTCAGCATCCGCTCCAGTGCGGTGCGCGCGTGGGAAGCATCGGACTCCGGCACCTTGATTTGGTTGACCACATTGCCGTCAACCAGATTCTCCAGCGTCCAGGCAAAATGTTGCGGGTCAATTCGGAACATGGTGGAGCACATGCATACCATGGGTGACATAAAATGCACATTGATGCCTTTGTGCTTCACTTCTTCATGCAGGCGATTCACTAGATTTAGTTCCGTGCCTACCAACCAGCGGGTTCCAGGTTCAGCAGCACGGATGGTGTTTTGGATGAACTCGGTGGAGCCCACATAATCGGATTTCAGACAGACCTCGAAGGCGCACTCCGGGTGACAGATGATCTTCGCATCCGGGTATTTCTGTTTAAACCTGTCGATGTGCTCCGGCCGGAACATCTGGTGCACGGAGCAATGTCCATTCCATAACAGGATCCTGGCTTTGCGGATCTGTTCAGTCGAGAGCCCGCCCATGGGCTGGTTGAAATCCCACACCGCCATCTCATCCAGCGGCACGCCCAGCTTGTAACCGCTCCAGCGGCCCAGATGCTGGTCCGGGAAGAACAGCACCTTGCCGCGCTGCTTGAACGCCCACTGCAAAATGCCTTTTGCATTGGTGCTGGTGCAGACGATGCCGCCGTGGCGACCGCAAAAGGCTTTCAGGTCCGCGGCGGAATTAATGTAAGTGATAGGCGTGACGGCCTCGTCCGGATCAAGCACGGTCTTGAGTTCGCGCCAGGCGGTTTCCACTTTGGCGAGGTTCGCCATATCGGCCATGGAACAGCCCGCGGCGAGATCAGGAAGAATAACGGTTTGATCCGGGCGCGACAGGATATCCGCCACTTCCGCCATGAAGTGCACACCGCAGAATAAGATGTACTGCGCGTCCACATTTGAGGCCAGCCGTGCGAGCTTGAGTGAGTCGCCGGTGAGGTCCGCGTGACGATAGACTTCTTCGCGCTGGTAGTGATGGCCGAGGATTACAGCGCGGCCCTTGAGTTTTGCCTTGGCCGCACGGATGCGCGTGTCGCAGGCCTCGTCTTCCAGCGACGCATACAGATCGAATGATTGAGCGGCTACGGCCACCTGAATCACCTCCAGCGGATCGTGATTCCGCAGATGCTCATTATTTTACGCCTGGGGACTTGCGTTGATATATATTTCCTTCCCTTCTCCCCTTGCGGGGCGAGGCGCGGTAAACGAGTGATTGCTCAATCACTCGTCCGCCGAGCGGGCGCACAGGGATGTGCGCCCTGGACTTCAAGCGCAGCAGGGATTGCGCAGCGCAGAAGAGGAGAGGATGAGGGGTAATAATAAAATCCCCCTCACCCCAACCCTCTCCCGCGACGGGGAGAGGGGATCAATTTGCAGGCACGAGATTCAATATTGTTTCCCGGTCAGTCCGCGAGCTCGCCAGCCTCGCCGCTGCATCGCGCGGCAGCCAGCGATATGCCACATGCTCTGCGGGGTTTATGTGTATGGCAGTGATGGCCGGTAAGCGCAGCGAAAAAACATGCTCGGTGTTTTCTTTCACTTCCGGCGCGAACTTGGCACGCCAGGCGGGATGGATGGGATAGCGGTTGATGATGCCGCTGTCGGTGAGGCCTGCGTCAGCCTGCAAACCCGTTTCTTCTCTGACTTCGCGCAGGGCGGTCTGTAGCGGCGCCTCACCCTCTTGCAAGCTGCCGGTTACCGATTGCCAGAAATCGAGAGGCTCGCGGCGACGCAGCTGCAATACTTTTCCATCCTCAGTGTAAATAACCACCAGCACAGATTCGGCAAGCTTGAACTCAACCATAAGTGCGCTTCAGCTTCGCGATTGGGCTATAGGTGAGGTACCGACCGAACGGCTGCTTTGCGACCCTAAGCAGTCAATCGGTTGATACGCCGAGACTTGGCACACAGCTGACACGTTAATCCGGGCTAGCCTCCCATATAGGGATGACATTCTGTGACTCCGTAATCGATGGGCTTGGCGTTGCCAGGCACGATGCCGAGCGCGGTGAGTGTCCAGGGGATGTCCTCATGCACGATGGACTTCAGGTCCGAAAGAACCTCAGCACGCTTTGCATCCGGGATCGCCGACCAAGCTGCGTCCCAGTCGATGTCCTCCACCCGCCGAAATCCGTCATAGGAGGTGGACGCCTCGGTGACCCCAGTGCGCGCGTTCAACACGAATACGAAATAATTTACATAGGCGCTATAGCAACCGCCGTGGTGCTGGAAAAGGCCCCAGCCCTCAGCTCCGCCCATAGTGGACCGGACGTCGATGACCCCAATGATGTAATCGATGCCGCGCCCCTTCGCGTTCTGGACGAGCTTGTCCGCCAGGGGTTTGCACAGGCTGTTGACAGTCCAACCCATATTCCAGAAACAGGTGGCACTGGTAAATGCCTTAGGTTCCACGGGCATGTCCACGAGGTCGTAGCGCCCTGACTTGGCGAGCTGATCCCGTACGACTTGGCTAATCTCCTGATTGATGTCGAAGCCTATATCCGCATGGTTGAAGCTGTTGCCGAAAACAGTAATGCCTAAATGAATCTGGTCCGCCATAGGATTAACGATAGCGGCTACAGCCACTTTCTGGCGGCCGGCGGGCGGCTGCCATTGGGGAACCGTAGCGCAGCCTGCGAGTAAAACCAACGTGATTGAAACGAGCGGTATTTTCCCTAGTGACATACATACACCTCTTCGTTGATAACTAGCAGTAAATAATTTCCGCTCTGTGGTGCGCAAATTGGATTGGCGGCCCATAGAAGTTCAAAAACGCCCTATTTATGTTCCTCGTGGATGCCCGCCACTGGCCGCTCAGCGACCGTCGCAATGCGACTGAAGCCGTTAGCAGACGCTCATATGAGCTACGTGTCAATCTTTACTGACCGGCGGCAGATGCAGGCGGATATGCAAATCCTTGAGTTCCGCATCGCTGACATCCGCCGGCGCATCGGTGAGCGGATCCCAGGCGGTCTGGGTCTTGGGGAAGGCGATGACTTCACGGATGTTGGGTGCGCCAGCCATGTGCATCACCAGCCGATCCATGCCTAAAGCGATGCCGCCGTGGGGCGGGCAACCGGACTTGAGCGCATCCAGCAGGAAACCAAATTTCTTACGCGCCTGTTCATCCGAGATGCCGAGCATACGGAAAACCGCAGACTGCATGTCCTGGTTGTGGATACGGATGGAACCGCCGCCCAATTCAGTTCCGTTCAACACCATGTCGTAGGCACGTGCGCGGATGCCGCCCGGATCCTTCTCCATCGCGGAAATATCCGTGATCTTGGGTGAGGTGAATGGATGATGCAGGAAGACCCAGCGCTTGTCTTTCTCGTCCCATTCGAACATGGGGAATTCCACCACCCATAGCGGCGCCCATTCGCCCTGCACCAGTCCGCGATCCTGGCCCAGCTTCAGGCGCAAGGCGCCGAGTGCGTCGTTGACGATCCTGGCTTTGTCAGCACCGAAGAAAATCACGTCGTTGTTAGCGGCGCTACAGCGCTTGAGGATGCCCTGCAAGGCGTCGTCCGACAGGAACTTGATGATGGGTGACTGCAGGCCCTCGCGACCCTTGGCGATATCGTTCACCTTTATATAGGCAAGGCCCTTGGCGCCGTAACGCGCCACGAAGGTGGTGCAATCATCGATCTCGCTACGCGCCATCTCGCCGCCCTTGGGCAGGCGCAAAGCAGCGACGCGGCCATCTTTGGCGTTGGCCGGACCGGCGAACACCTTGAATTCACAATCCTTCACCAGATCCGCCACATCCACCAGTTCCAATGGGATGCGCAGATCCGGTTTGTCGGAACCGTAGCGACGCATGGCTTCGTCGTACGGGATGCGCGGAAACGGATTGGTCAATTCCACATCCAGCACTTCCTTGAAGGTGTGCCGGATCATGCCTTCTGCGATGTCCATGACCTGGCTTTCATCCAGGAATGAAGTCTCGATATCGAGCTGGGTGAATTCCGGCTGGCGGTCGGCGCGCAGATCTTCGTCGCGAAAACAGCGTGCGATCTGGTAATAGCGGTCAAATCCCGACATCATCAGCAGTTGCTTGAAGAGCTGCGGTGATTGCGGCAAGGCGAAGAACTTGCCGGGGTGGGTACGGCTCGGCACCAGATAATCGCGGGCACCTTCCGGTGTGGGCTTGGTGAGGATCGGGGTCTCCACGTCGATAAAACCCTTGTCGTCGAGATAGCGGCGCAATGCACTGATGATGCGATGGCGCAGGCGCAGCCGTTGCTGCATCACAGGGCGGCGCAAGTCTATGTAACGATATTGAAGCCGGCGTTCCTCGTTTACATCCTCTTCATCGAGCATGAAGGGCGGCGTCTCGGCGCGATTCAGTACCTGCATTTCCAGCGCCAGCACTTCGATTTTGCCGCTGGGCAGATTCGGATTTTCCGTGCCCTTGGGACGGCGCCGCACTTTGCCTTTGACACTCACAACAAATTCGTTGCGCAAGTGCTCTGCTTCGGCAAACATGGCGGCACGGTCGGGATCGAACACGACTTGAACCAGACCCTCGCGGTCGCGCAGGTCAACAAAGATCACGCCGCCGTGATCGCGGCGCCGGTGTACCCAGCCGGCCAAGTGAATTTCCCTGTCCAGCAGAGATTCGTTGGCCTGCCCGCAGTAATGAGTGCGCATTGATGATTCCTAAAATCTGCCTATACGAGAATTAGAGGTTGTGAGCTAAAAAACGGGAGATTTTGGACTCCGGCTAGGCGCGGATGGCCGAGAAACCGGAGCGTACAGAAAAGTACGTGAGGCTTTCGAGGTCAGACGCAACGCCGCCAGAGGACAAAAAACCCGTTTTTGGCCGCGGCATGTTACGGTCCGGGCTTATCCTGCGCAATACCAGGAACGGTTTTCCCCGATGGAATACGTGGATAGGGCGGCACGATGACGCCCAGGGAAACGATCATCTTGAAGGCCTCGTCCACCGACATCTCCAGCTCGATCACGTCTTCCGGCGGCACCAAAATCAGGAAACCGGAGGTGGGATTCGGAGTAGTGGGTATGAACACGCTGATCAAGGGACGGGGCGCTTTCACATTCAATTCGCCCAGGGAATCACTGGTCAAAAACGCCAGACTCCAGGTGTCCTTCTGCGGATAGCGGATCATCACCACCTTGCGAAACGCCTTTCCCTTCTTGGAAAACATGGTGTCCGAAATCTGCTTGGCGGTGGAATAGATGGAGCGCACCAGAGGTATGTGCTCCAGCAAGTCGTCGCCGAGGCTGAGCAGGTAGCGGCCGAAGAAATTGCTGGCGATGAACCCCGTGAAAAACAGCACTACCAGCACAACGATGATGCCGATGATGGCGCTAAGCCCGGGAATGTGAAAACCGATCAGGTGATCTGGCTGCCAAGCGGCAGGCAACAAATTCACCAAGCCGGATAGATAGCTGCCAAAAAACTTGATGATGAAAATCGTGACACCGAGAGGCACCCACGCCAGCAGCCCGGTAATCAGGTAACGGCGCAGAATGCTCTTGTGTGGGCGCTTGATGAGAGGATCGTCGGCCATGCGCGTAACTCAGGAAGACGCGGCCGAGGCCGCTTTCTTGGATTCTGGCTTCTTGTCACTCTTGGGCTTGTCGCCCTTGGATGCCGTGGCGACCTCTGAGGACTTCTTTTCTTTGCCTTCCTTGGATGGTGGCTTGTCACCGCTGTCGGCCAGATTGTGCTTCTTGCCCGATTTGAAATCCGTCTCGTACCAGCCGCTACCCTTTAGTCGGAAACCAGCTGCCGAAACGAGCTTGCGCAGCGCCGGTTTGCCGCATTCAGGACATTTCTTGAGCGGCGCCTCGCTGACTTTTTGCAGCGTTTCCAGACGATGGCCACAGGCTTTGCACTCATACTCATATATAGGCATGTGTACCCACCATTGAAAGTCTTCTTGAGTGCCCTAAGTATGGGGTCTGGCCGCCGGGTCTCAAGCCCTTTCACCCGGAGCCGCAAGCGCATGTCATTATAACCTCACTCTCATGTAGTCTTACCCGCTTCATCAGGTCATCGCATGCCTTCAGCCCTAAAAACCAGCCATACGCTCCGATCGCTGCTGCCCTTCATCTGGGAGTTCCGCGGCCGGGCCATGCTGGCGCTCGCGTTTCTGGTGATTGCCAAGATTGCCACGGTGCTGATCCCAGTCGCCCTCAAACACTTGGTGGATGACCTTAACCCGGTGCATCACACAGCGCTGGTGCTGCCGCTCGCGCTGCTCATCGGCTACGGTGCTCTGCGATTCGCCAGCATCCTGTTCGGCGAGTTGCGTGACCTGGTGTTCGAGTTCGCCGCCCTACGCGCCGTTCGCCGCATCGCCCTGCGTGTTTTCCGGCACCTTCACGATCTAGACCTAGCTTTCCATCTGGAGCGCCAGACCGGTGGCTTGTCGCGAGACATCGAACGCGGCACCCGCGGTATCAGCTTCGTACTGAGCTTCATGCTATTCAACATCCTGCCGACTTTGTTGGAAATCGGCTTGGTGCTTGGCATATTCCTGTGGAATTTTTCCGTCTGGTTCGCCGTCGTCATCGTCGTGGCGGTGCTGACCTATATCGCATTCTCCATCGCGGTCACGGAATGGCGCATGCAGCATGTGCGACGCATGAACGAGCAGGATTCCAAGGCCAACACCCGTGCGGTGGACAGCCTGCTCAACTACGAGACAGTGAAATATTTCACCAACGAGGAGTTCGAGGCACAGCGTTACGACCAGGAAATGTCAATTTGGGAAAAGGAAGCGCTCAAGACCCAGTATTCACTCTCAACCCTCAACAGCGGCCAGGCGCTCATCATCGCACTGGGTGTCACCGCCATGATGCTGCTGGCCGGTTACGAGGTCGTACACGGCCGCATGACGCTGGGTGACTTCGTCATGGTCAACGCTTACATGGTGCAGTTGTTCATGCCACTGAATTTTCTGGGATTCGTGTATCGCGAAATGAAACGTTCCATCGTGGATATGGAACGCATGTTTGCGTTGCTGGATCGGAATACACAGGTGGCCGACAAGCCGGGCGCACCGGCACTCAAAGTACACCAGGGCGATATCCGATTTGAGAATGTACGCTTCGGCTACAACAAAGACCGGGAAATCCTGCATGGCGTGAGTTTTACCGTGCCGGCGGGCAAAAAAGTCGCCGTGGTGGGTCCAAGCGGTGCTGGCAAATCCACGTTGGCGCGCTTGATGTTTCGTTTCTACGATGCCAACGACGGTCGCATCCTTATTGACGGTCAGGACATTCGCGACGTAACCCGTGACAGCTTGCGTCGACACATTGGCATCGTGCCGCAGGATACAGTGCTGTTCAATGACACGATTTATTACAACATCGCCTACGGCCGGCCCGATGCAAACAGATCGGATATAGAACAAGCTGCTGCCATGGCGAGCCTCAAACAATTCATAGATTCGCTGCCGCAGGCTTACGACACGCGAGTGGGCGAACGCGGCCTGAAACTCTCGGGTGGCGAAAAACAGCGCGTCGCAATCGCCCGTGCCATGCTCAAAAACCCGCCCATCCTGGTTTTCGACGAAGCCACTTCCAGCCTGGACTCCAACGCCGAACAGGCGATACTCGCGGCCATGCGTCAACTGGCGGAACATCGCACCAGTTTGGTTATCGCCCATCGCCTGTCCACTATTGTGGATGCCGATGAAATTGTCGTTCTTGACAAGGGTGCGATCGTCGAACGTGGCACACATCGCGAATTGTTGCGCGTCGGCGGTCTCTACGCGCAACTCTGGGCCTTGCAGCAGCGGGAAGCGGAAGAAAAGCAAAAGAAAGCGGCTGAACCGACGCCGGCAGCGTTTGCGCTGAATGGCTGATGTATCGCGGCGGATACCGCCGCTCCTACAATTACAATTATCAATCGCGATTCGTTGGCTAATATACTGTAGGAGCGGCCGTACCGGCCGCGATTTCCAAATGGAACGCTGAAACACCATGTCAAACCTTCGCAGCGTCCTCATCACAGGCTGTTCCACTGGCATCGGTCTTGCCACGGCACAAACCTTGAAAGCACGCGGCTGGAACGTCGTCGCCAGCGCCCGCAAAGCGGAAGACCTGGAACGACTCAAAGGCATGGGATTGAAAGTGCTACGGCTGAATATCACTGATCCTGCGTCTATTGAAACCGCACTCAATGAAACCTTGACGCTCACCGGCGGCAGATTGGATGCGCTGGTAAACAATGGCGGCATCGCCATCCCCGGTGCGGTCGAAGATTTGAGCCGAGAAATTCTGCAACGTCAACTTGATACCAATTTCTTCGGCACCCTGGAACTAACCAATACGGTATTACCCTTCATGCGCCGCCAGGGTCACGGGCACATCGTGATGATCAGTTCCATTCTCGGCCGCGTAGCGATGCCATGGCGTGGCGCTTACAACGCCAGCAAGTTTGCCCTCGAGGGGATTACCGACACCTTACGCATGGAACTGCGTGGCACGGATATAAAGATTAGCTTGATATGTCCCGGTCCAGTGAAAAGTAGCTTCCGCGACAACTCTCTCGCCAATTTCGATGAATACTTGAATGCGACTTCAAGTCCGCACCAGAAGAGTTATGCGCGGCTCAAGGCCCAGACTGGTGAAAAGAAGGACAACACGCCGTTTACTGTGCCGCCTGAAGCAGTCGCCAAGAAAATCGCGCTAGCACTGGAAAGCAGGAATCCGAAGGCGCGCTATTATGTTACGGTTCCTGCTTATGCCCTCGCCTTCCTGCGTTGTGTGTTGCCGACACGCTGGATGGATGCTCTACTTGTCCGGATTTAGTCATCTACATTCACCATCTAAAAGCAAACACGAAGAGGAGTGCCCATTCGTGTTGAGCGTAGCGAAGTGGAGTCGAAACACATTTTAATTGAACATTGATACCCTTCGACTTCGCGCTTACAGCGCTACTCTCAGGATGAACGGTATTATTTTGGATTGCTCTCCGCTGGTATAATCTACGGCTATGAACACGAACCGCAACATCGGAAAGGAAATACTCGACGGCATCAGAGACATCAGAGCCCGACACGGTAGAAAAATCGTAGTAAAGATGCCTGATGATGTGCGTACTATTCGCGAACGCCTGGACTTGTCGCAATCGGCGTTCGCCACTCTGCTTGGTGTCAGCCTGCGTACCCTGCAGGATTGGGAACAAGGTCGCCGCAAACCGACTGGTCCAGCTTATGCGTTATTGCGGGTTGCTACCCGACATCCAGAAGCCCTTGTGAATTGAGCCATTAAGCCGGATAAACACCAGGCACACGCAAGCCTGAGTTCTCTTCAATATTCAAAGCAAGGTTCATATTCTCGATCGCCTGCCCGGACATGCCCTTCACCAAATTATCCAGCGCGGCCATGATAACCACGTTGCCATTTTTTTCATGCACGGCGATGTCGCAGAAATTGCTGCCCACAACGGCCGCGATGCGCGGTGTGTCTTCCACCAGCCGCACGAACGGCGCGTCCTTGTAAAAAATCTCGTATCTCTTCCTGAGCGTCTCCGCGTTCAATCCAAGCGCAGCCGGTGGATGCAGTTGCGCGGTGGCGAAGATACCGCGCACCAGGGGTGCCGAGTGCGGCACGAAAGCGAGGCTGTAACCAACTGTCTTTTCTGCACCCAGCAGGCGCGTGATCTCGGCTTCGTGCTGGTGGCTCAGCACCTTGTAAGCGCGGAAATCATTGGCGCGGGTAGAGTGATGGGTGGTCTCACCAGGGCTAGCGCCAGAACCGGAGGAACCGGTGGCGGCGCTCACGGCGATGAATCCCAGGTCTTTCATCCCTACCAGCGGCAACAGCGCCAACTGGATGGTAGTGGCGAAGCAACCAGGACTGGCGATGCGCTTCGCGCCAACGATTTTCTCTTTCTGCCATTCCGGCA